>JAFGEM010000093.1 GCA_016931555.1 Candidatus Iainarchaeum sp.
ATAACTCACTATTATTTGCTTGCGCTTCAAATCAATTATGTCGGATAAGTCTATTATTGTTAATTTTCCCGGATACACTAAGTCAAACAAACTTGGGTTATCTGTTTTTCCAAATATATTTAATTCGCTTAAGCCGGTTATCCATGATAAGAGTGCGTTTTTAGTGTTTTCATTTATTTCCGAACTTTGAATTTCATCCCGCAAGTCAATTAAATCAAACGGGCCTTTTCCTGAACGCATTTCTTTCTGCATTTTTGACAAAATTTTTCCCATGTCGCGCTTCATTATTGCAGTCAAACCCGGAATTAAGGAAGATAGCATTCCTGCACTCAATTTTGAAACACCAATTTTAATGTCATTTGCATTAACCAAAAGAGTTTTTGAACTATAATCTGTTTTTCCCTTTCCGGGATTCTGCTGTGCAAAACTCGTGTATTCCCCGTGAATGTCAAAAACAATTGTAGCAATTCTCCCAGCTTCTTTCTGCCTGTCCAAAAGCTCTTCAAACAAAACTGAAACCAAATACGATTTTCCGCCGCCACTCAAAGCCAATACTGCCAGGTGTTTTTTGAATAAATTGTTAAGCGAAATTTTTACTGGCAATTCATGGTTTTCAACTTTTCCAAGAAGCAATCCAGAATCATCAAAGTGAAAAAAGTGCTTCAAATTTTCGTTTGATGCAATTCTCACTTTTGTTCCGGGGCCGGGGGGAAGAGTTGCACGCGTTGTGAGATTTCCCCTAAACACGCCCAAAGGCTTTGTCTTTGCAACGAGGTATTCCCATTCCGCTGTGGGAAATTGCTCAAACAATTTTGCTCCGGAGTTCTCGAATTCTTTAACGCTTTCCGCTCTTTCAAAGTAGCGGTTTGTTTTGAAAACATCTGTTACAAGGCAGACCATTGTTCCCTCGCTGTAATCCAGCTCAACAAACTGCCCCCTATGCACAACGCCTTGGTTTACAACAAAATCAAGGGCGCTGGGGCTCGGAGAGTCCATTCTGCTTACAACAGTCCCAATTTCGTTTTCAGCCATAATTAGAACCACTTACTGGAAATCCTTTAATTCCTTCCGAAATTTTTCTAAATTCTTTTCATCAATTTCTATTGCA
This sequence comes from Candidatus Iainarchaeum sp., assembly GCA_016931555.1. Taxonomy (GTDB): domain Archaea; phylum Iainarchaeota; class Iainarchaeia; order Iainarchaeales; genus JAFGEM01. The sequence continues at coordinate 1,109 of JAFGEM010000093.1, forward strand.
ATGCCCTCAAAACCACAGTCCATGCACGCGTACTGCCCTGTTGTAATTCCATGCGAAGCAAGCCAAGGGCGCGTAGCCATTTTCAAATTCACAGAACCGCATTTTGAACACACTTTTATTGTTTTCATTTTTTACATCTCCTGTTTTAGGCAATCACTTCAAAAAAGGCCTTGCAAAGCAATTTTCCCGGGGCTTTTGAAAGCAAGCCCGTGGCGAGCGCTTCAAAAAGGCCTGTTGCTCCTCCGCATTCTCAGATTAACATTTCTCCCGACCTTATCAAGAATCTTTTGGTAAACTGTATCAATCTCCTCAGGCTTTAATCTTGCGCGCATGTCAGCTTCTATCAGCACGCTCGGATAAGCATACTCCCTGTGGAGCGAGGCAGTTGCAAAAACAATTCCCGCAATCTCATCAACAAATTTTCCAAAATCGTTTTTTGAGTCATGCAAAAACTCTATCCTCAAAGGCCTGTCGTATTCAACTGGCTTCAAGTAAAAAGCGTGCACCTTCTCCGCAAATCCCTGATCGAAATCCATTAGAATTGGGTGCTTTTCAATGTCCGGAGAATATTTGAAAGCCATGCTCCGCTCCCCCTGTTTTAGCAAATAATCGAGGAGAATTGAATCGTAACAGTCATCAAGCTCTTTGCTTGGAATGCCTTGTTTTGCAAGCACATCCTGCTGCAAAATGCTTCTGAACCTGCTTCCCCGCGAATCTTCAACACTCGCAATTAAAGTGCATTTGTGCTTTTCCGCTGTTTTGTAGAGCTCCTGAAAATTTTGAATTAACTCGTGGTAAAAATCTTTTATAGAGGAATCATTCCTTGGTTTATCAGGGTATTGTGGGACAATGCTCCCGTCCAAAAAACAGTATTCAGGATTATGCTCTTCAATGAGTGCTTTTGCTGCATTGTTTTCAAGTATAAGGCGGCGAATGCTTTTCGAGCATGAGAATTCATCTGCTTCCAATGCACGCTCGCCCATATAGGGAGAAGGAAAAGAATAGTAATTTGGATAGTAACTTGCCTTTACTACTTTGCTCTCCCTGTATTCAAAAACAGTTCCCACAGCACGCACAAGAACCAAATCAAGCGCAAGCATGTCCTTGCTTACAAATCCCGAATCAACACCGGCAATTTTGCAGTTCAACTCTGCCTTTGAAACAGGAAAAACAAGCTTTTCCTCAAGAATTTCTTTGGAATTAATTTTGTCAATTTTTTTTGAAAGCAAAGGCAGGATTTTTTGTGAAAAAGTCCTGCGTTTTGACTCCATTCCCTGTATTTTGGAAACAGCTTCCTGTATAAAATAGTCCATTGATTGCATGCAACAGGAGAAAGAGCGTGAAAGTGCTTTTTAAATTAATTGAGAGTGGATTTCCGCTGATAGCGAAAAATAAAAAAAGCCAATTGCAGTTTCTTTTCTATGCAGATAGAATTCAGCGTAATAATTGCTTTTGCGGCAGCAGTATCCTGGGCTTTCGGGGATTTTTTTATACAGAGGACTGTGCGCAGGATAGGCAATGTTGAATCGCTTTTTTTTATAGGAATAATCGGAAGCATTGTGCTCCTGCCGTTTGCATGGGAAACCATTGCACTGCTTTCAGTGACAGATATTATTTTTCTGGCTGGAATGAGTTTACTGACTTTTATCGGGGCAATCCTTGTTTTTGAAGCCCTGAAAAAGGGCAAGCTTTCTGTAATTGATGTCCTGTTTGAAATAGAGCTGCCTGTCACAATTGCTCTCGCAATATTGTTTTTCCGGGAAACCCTTTCATTAGAACAGCTTGGCCTGATAGGGACAATTTTTTTGGGAATAATACTTATTGCAATGCAGAAATTTGATTTCAGGAAACAATTGTCTCTCTTGGAGAAGGGAGCATTGTTTGCCGTGAGCGGCACAATAGGAATTGGTTTCCTCAATTTTTTTACTGCCGCAGCCGCACGCAGCATTTCACCCGCAACAGCTGTCTGGGGCCCATTTTTTGGATGCAGCCTAATATGTCTCGCAGTAATGGCAAAGCGCGGCAGCCTGAAAAACCTTAAGGCCCATGCTAAAAAAAACAAGCTCAACATTCTTGGGGAAGGATTGTTTGACACTTTTGCCTGGACTCTTTTTGCAGTAGCACTTGCGCAGGAGTCTGTTGCGATTGTAACAGCCATAACGGAAAGCTATCCTGCGATAGCTGTTCTCCTAGGGGTTTTTATAAACAGGGAAAAAATGTGCCTGCACCAGTATATTGGTGCGGGGCTTGCTTTAGCCGCCTGCATTGTATTGGGAGCAACAGCCTGAAAACACTGCATTGTTCAAGGCACTGAAAACTTTTGGTTATTCGCCAAAATCAAAAAATTGCTGCCCCTTTGCATCCTTTGGTTTTCTCTCGATATTGTTAAGGGCGCGCAGGATTGCCCGCGCATTTTCGCCAGTGCGAAAACTTTTATTCCTAATAAATTTTCCGCACAATTCTGCTGTTTCGGGATTTGCCTTAAGCCATGCGTGGTCTCTGAATTCGCGGACAATGCGAAAAGCCGCGCGCAAAGCATTTTTCTGCATTTTTCCCTCGCGCGTCAAAACCCATTTTTTGCGCACAGGTTTTGAAGCCATTGTCCATTC
>JAFGEM010000094.1 GCA_016931555.1 Candidatus Iainarchaeum sp.
AAAACCAGCAAAGCACTTTAATGCGGCTCTCGGGCAAATAGTCAATTTTATGGGAACACTGCAGAATGAATGGGCAGGCGCACAAGCCTTTAACAGCTTTGACACTTATCTTGCGCCCCTGGCTGCAAAGGACAATTTCTCTTACCGCCAGATAAAACAATCTTTGCAGGAATTTATTTTTGCAACAAATGCAACCAGCAGATGGGGCAACCAAGTGCCGTTCACAAACATAACACTTGACTGGAAAGTCCCGGAGGATATGAGGGATGCCCCAGTGCTTTACGGCGGCCAATACCTTGAAAACGAAACATACGATAATTTCCAAGACGAAATTGACATGATAAACAAGGCGTTTTTGGAAATAATGCTTTCCGGAGACATGCATGGCAGGGTTTTTACGTTCCCAATCCCAACTTATAACATTACAAGGGATTTTGACTGGAATTCAGATGCCTCAAACCTATTGTTTGAAATGACTTCAAAATATGGCATACCATATTTCCAGAATTTTGTTAACAGCACTCTAAAGCCGGCAGATGTGCGTGCAATGTGCTGCAGGCTCCAGCTTGATTTGCGTGATTTAAGGCAAAAAACAGGCGGCCTCTTTGGAGCGGGAGACAAGACAGGAAGCATTGGAGTAGTAACAATCAACCTCCCAAAATTGGGTTATCTTGCAAAGGATGAAAACGATTATTTCGAAAGGCTTGCACAATTAATGTATCTCGGAAAAGAAAGCCTTGAAATAAAGCGCAAGGAAGTAAGCAAGAACATGCAGAATGGCTTGCTTCCATGGAGCAAAAGATATCTCGGGACAATGGATTACCATTTTTCCACAATCGGCTTAATTGGAATGAACGAATCCTGCCTGAATTTTTTGGGACAGGACATTGGATCGCAGGAAGGAAAAAAGTTTGCCTTAAAAGTTTTGGATTTCATGCGTGAAAATCTTGTTGAATTCCAGAATGAAACAGGACACATCTATAATTTGGAGGCCACTCCCGCAGAAAGCACTTCATACAGGCTGGCTAAAATCGACCGCAAATTTTACCCTGACATAAAAGCATTGGGATCTGCAGACGCGCCTTATTACACGAATTCCACTCACTTGCCAGTCCACTTTACTGACGACATTTTTGAGGCTTTATCCCATCAGGATGAACTCCAGTCAAAGTACAGCGGAGGAACAGTTTTCCATGGTTTTATTGGAGAGGCACTGCCTGATGCAGAGTCCTGCAGAAAGCTCGTGAGAAAAATAGCTTATTCCTTTAAACTGCCTTACTATACTATTACCCCGACTTTTAGCATTTGCCCAGTGCATGGTTATATTGCAGGAGCACACTTCAAATGCCCAATTGAGGTAGGAGAAAAACCCAGCAAAGGAGGTGGGGAAACATGCCAAAGTGCGAAAGTAGAACTGAAGTCTATAGCAGAGTAGTTGGTTACCTTAGGCCAGTGCAAGCATGGAACCTTGGAAAAAAAGCCGAGTTTGCTGACAGAAAAAACTTCGACGCCAAGAAGGCGCTCTCAAAATGTCCTGAATAAATTCTTTTCTGTTTCTAATTATTATGTGGTGTTGATTTGGCTTTAGAATTCAAGGGTTTGCAGAAAACAACTTTGATTGATTTTCCAGGGCAGATTGCATGCACTGTTTTTCTTCCAAAATGCGATTTCCGCTGTGGTTTCTGTTACAATATTTCCCTCGTCAAGAATCAGGATACAGGAGTAAAAATCAGTGAAAAAGAATTCCTTGATTTTCTTGAAACCAGAAAAAATTTTTTGGACGGGGTTTGCATTACAGGAGGCGAGCCAACACTGCATTCCGAGCTTCCTGTTTTCTGCAGGCAGCTCAAGGACAAGGGTTTTCTTGTAAAGCTTGATACAAACGGCTCCAACCCAAAAATGCTTGATGAACTGGTTAGGGAAAGGCTGGTCGATTTTGTTGCAATGGATATCAAAGCGGGCCCAAGCAAATATTCCCAAATAGCAGGCGTTGATGTTGACATGACAAAAATAAACCAGAGCATTGAAATAATCAAAAAGGCAAAAGAAATCGACTACGAGTTTCGCACTACACTGGTTCCGCTTCTTGAAGAAAAAGACCTGCTTGAAATTGGGGCCTGGCTTAACGGAAGCAAAAAATATGTTTTGCAGCAATTCAACAACAATGTTCCAATACTCGACTCAAAAATTGCAACAAAAAACACGCACTCGAAAGAGGAAATACAAGGTTACGGCAAAAAGCTTGGCAAATTCTTCAAAAAAATTGAAATTCGCGGAACTTAAAGAAAAAACAGAGTCTTTTTTAAGCTTCTGGCTGATTACTATACTATGATTGAAAAAAAAGAGTCTCTCCCTGACAAGGTTGCAAAAGACACTACTTTCGGCGAACTCATTCAAAAGTATCCTGATACAGTGCCAATTCTTTTAGAGTATGGGCTTCATTGCATTGGCTGCCATGTTGCTGTTTTTGAAACAATAGAACAGGGGGCAAAAGGCCATGGTTTGAGTGAAGCACAGTTAACAGAAATGATTGAAAAAATTAATGACTCAATTAAAGAAAAAAAATAACAAGGTGATGCTATGGAAAGACCATATATTGACTACAAAAAGTGCAAGAAGACCGGGACCTGCATGCAGGTTTGCCCAGTAGGCGTTTTTGCCAAAGAGGGAGACAAATACGTTGTAAAAAATCCGGAAGCGTGTATACAATGCAGGGCTTGTGAGGCAAGCTGCCCTGAAAAGGCAATCCAAGTCAAATAAGATTCCTGTTGCGTGACTAATGAATGAGTAACATTTTTTTTACAGCTCTCGGCGGGGCAGAGGAAGTAGGCAGAAGCTCTTTTGTTTTGGATTACGGCGAAAAAATTTTGCTGGACCGCGGAGTCAAGCTTTCCTCGGAGGTAACAGAGTATCCTCTTCCAGTGACAACAAATCTTGATGCAGTGATAATTTCCCACGCGCATTTGGACCACAGCGGAAACCTCCCGCATCTTTTTCTTGAATCAAGATTCATGTGTTACATGACTATTTCAACATTGGACTTATCAAAACTTCTTTGGTTTGATTCGCTCAAAATAGCGCGATTGGAAGCAATGGAACCCGAGTGGACGAAAGATGAAATTGCGAGAACAGAAAAATATTCCTTTCCAACCAATTACAGGAAGCGCGTTCAGATTACTGAACAGGCGACACTCGAGTTTTTTGATGCGGGCCATATTTTGGGAAGTGCAATGTCCCTTTTGGATCTTGGAGACAAGAAAGTTGTTTATACAGGAGACTACAAGCTTTTGGAAACGCGGCTTCACAACGGAGCAGATTTGAACATACACGGCACGGATTATCTTATAATTGAATCCACATACGGCGACAGAAATCATCCCCCAAGGAAAGAAACTGAAAAGCTTTTTATTGAAGCAGTGCAGGACACTCTTGACAAGGGCGGCTGGGTTTTGGTTCCAAGCTTTGCAGTTGGAAGAAGCCAGGAAATAATTGACATTCTTGCGGAGCACAAAGTTAATGCTCCAGTGTTTTTTGACGGCATGTGCCAAAAAGCAGCAAAAATAATGCTTGACCACCCAAACATGCTCAAAAACCCGGGTTTCCTGAAAAAAGCTTTGAATAAAGCTGTCTGGGTTAAGGGGCATTCATTCAGGAAAAAGGCATTGAAACAGCCGAGTGTAATTGTTTCAAGCGCAGGAATGCTTGCAGGCGGCCCCATACTCCATTACCTCAAAGAGGTTTACAGTGACAAAAACAGTTCTGTTTTAATGACAGGATTCCAGGTTCCGGGAACTCCGGGAAGAATGCTTCTCGAAACAGGAAAAATTGATGTTGACGGAACTACGCTGGATGTAAAGGCGCGTGTTGAAAAATTTGATTTCTCTGCGCATGCAGACCAGACTGAAATGATTCAGACAGTAAAAAAATTGTCCCCCAAAAAAGTGCTTTTGGTCCACGGGGACAAAGAGGTTATTCCAGTTTTTCAAAGCAAGATTTTAGAGGAAACAGGCATTGAAACAGTAGTTCCAAGGGCAGGGGAAAAAATAAAGCTGTAGGACAGTTGTTTTTCACGTAATTTTGCCTATCTTCTCTCTGGGGCAAAGAATAAATTATAGTTTAACTTAATCTTAACATGTCTTTACTAAAAATAATTCGCGAGTCCTTTGTTTTACTCGGAAAAAAACCGAAATTGTTTGTTCCAAAGATACTCGTGGCTCTTTTGTACGGCATGACAATGCTTTTTGCTGCGCAGTTTGTAATGTTTTATTTGCCCGAGATACAGGAGATAATGTCCCAATTCAATGTCTATCTTGAATCCGGCGCAGCTACAAGCGCATATGGCGGGATTTCTGTTTCAAACCCATTGCTGTTTGTTGTCTATGACTTGGGATTAATCTTTCTAATGTTTTTTACATTAGCCTTTGACGTTTTTACAAACGCAATGTACCCAACAATGATAAAAGATTATTTTTCAAAAAAGCCTATTTCTTTTTCAAGGGCTGCAGGGCTCTTGAAAGGAAAGATACTCAAAATCCTTTTAACAATTCTTATAATCGAAGTAATTTTTTTAGTGCCCTTGGCAACACTCTCTGTTCTGCTTTTCTTTGCAGGCAACTATCTCGTGCTTTTCATATTAATGATAATAATTCTTCTCGTAATACTGATTCTCTCCGTAGTGCTTTACTTTGTGTATCCGCTTCTCGTTTTCGAATCAGTGTTTTTCTTCTCAACAATAAAACGTTCCTGGCAACTCGCGCGCGCAAAAGCCCCCAAAATTGTTGCTGCCTCTTTTATACCCTTTTTCATAAGCCTGTTCAATATTTTTCTTGCATTTTTGGCAGTCAACAGCCTTGGCTTCCTGCTTATTTTCTTTCTCTTCCGGTTTTTGATTGCAGTAACCCAAACATACCACATGGTTTTAAATCCAAGCATATTCCTTAGGTATAGGGAATTGTAATGCCAACAAGATTCTGCCCAAACTGCGGGACAACCAAAGGCCCTTTCTTCAGGGGCTTCTGCAAAAAATGTTTTCTCAAAAAAAATAATCTAATATCTGTTCCTGAAAAAATCTTGCTTGAAAGATGCAAGGCCTGCGGGAAAATCCGCGTTTTTGGAAAATGGGTTTCTGAGAATCCAGAAAATATTGAAAAAATATTGCTTAAACAGGTAAAAGTTCTTCTCGAAAAACCTGAAATTAAATTCGAAATTTCTGATTCGGGAAAAGTAATTGTTTCCGCAAAAGGATTTTTTGAAAACGAGTTAGCCGAGGTTGAGGCAGAAACAAGCCTGGATTTTGCTGAAACGAGATGCGACGCCTGCATGAAGCTAATCTCTTATTACCACGAGGCAATAATCCAGATAAGGGGCGATAACAAAAAGAAATTAGAGAATGCACTTGACGAGGCGCGGGAAATTATTGCAAATGAATCAAAGCGCGATTCTTTGTCTGCAATAATTGACTTTAAAAAATCAAAAAACGGCTTTGACTTATACATTGGTTCCAAGAGGAGTGCTGTGCGCGCTGCAAGGGCAATTGCATCCAAGCATAACACCAGTCCGATTGTTTCTTCAAAGCTTGTTGGCGTTGACAAAAAAGGGAAGCAGAAAAAAAGGTTAACTTATTGTGTTAGAATTTAGTTTTCCAATTTTTTTAGTTGCGCTGTAATGTCCTCAACTGGCTTTTTTGTGATTATCAGGGGAATTTTTTCAACTTCAGCGATTTTCACTGCCACTGGGTCAACATTCTTTGGATCAAGATTTCCATGCAGCACTACTATTGCAGGCTTCATGTCAGTGCTGAAACGCCCTATTTTCACTGCAATCATTGGGCTTCTCCCGTTCTCAACAAACCTGAATATTAGTGCGCGTTCCGGAGTGTTTCCATACAGAAACATGTACTCGTGAACAGGAATATCCAATATTACTTTTAGCGAATCAATCAACGTGTAACCATAAATTTGGGTTTCCTTTAGCCTTGAGGGATTGGCAACACACTGCCCTTCAATCATTTTCATAAACTCGTTTCCCTTTAATGCAACTGGAAACTCGTGGCTCTGGAACGCTGCTTCTTTGGGCTGAAAATCCTTTTCCAATTGCTTTGCAATTCTTCCTCCTCTTGCCCTGTCAATTTCAATAAGCGCATGCACAAGCCTGTTGATTATTCCAATTCCCGGGCTCTTTCTTCTTCCCCCCTCATAATCAGAAATAGTGCTGTTGCTTACTTTCAAAAAATCCGCTAATTCTGTCTGCGAAACCCCGAAAATTTCGCGCCACTTTTTCATGCTGCCCCCCGGGTCCTTGCTTAAGCAGATTTCTCCCGCAATTGTTGTTTCAAGCTGCTTCATAACAATTCTTCCTATTGAAACCCTGTCAAAAACCCATTTTAAAGCTTTTTCTATTGCAATTCCCCGAGAATTTGTGCATGGATTCTGCCATTGCTCGCTACAATGTCCTTATCCTTAATCCCCGCTTTTTTTCCCTCAAAATTTGTTACTTTTCCATCTGCCTCTTCAATCAGGAGCATTCCAGCTGCCAAATCAATCCATGTGCTTGCTACTTTTACAAATCCAGAGCTTCTCCCGCAGGCGGATAATTAGTTTTATTGTGGGTATTGTTTAAATAATAGTTTTTTCTTAGTAATAAATGATTCCAATGCCAAAAAAACCAGGAAAGTATGCTACTCTCAGGGAGCGGAGAATGAGGGCAAGAGTTCTTGACAGCCTCAGGCGTGTGCGTGCTGAACAGGCAAAGGGGAAAAGCAGGCAAAAGGCAGTAATAAATTCAATGATTGTAACGCAGAGGCAGAGATTCGGGGTTAAGGGAAAGCCGTTTCTAAAAGAGCCGGAAGCCCATGTTTTCAAGAAACTTGACAGAAAGGTTCTTCCGGGAAAAGGCACTGCTGCAAAAAGAAAAGCCATAAAAGCAACTCGGAAAGTATTTGACAGGCGCAAATATTATAAAAAATATGATTTTATCGGGCGTTTTTTCGGGCCAAAACCAAGACTGGGGATTTTAATGGTCAAGCCAGAGCTTTACGCTAACTGGCGCGAGGTAGAGGCTTTTCTTAAAAGCATTGGGTGCAGAATTGTTTTCACAAAAAATTTTGTGTTTGCAAAGGACGACATTCAAAGGCTTTACCCCCATGCCTTGGCAGACAGGGAAAGATATTCCAATTTTTCAATTCCCGCATCAAATCTAATGAGCGGGCCCAGCAAAGTAATAGTATTCGAGCACCTTTCAGCAGCAGAGTATGCAAAAAAAGCCCCCGAAAAAAAAGTGCGGGCAAAACATCCCCAAAATGTTTTCAATGAATTGTTTAAGGATGTAATGCGGGGCTCGATTTCAAGAAAGAATCTAGAGGCGCTTGGTTTTCCTGCTGCCGAGGGCGAAAAAATAAGGGGCATTGCAAAAAGGCTTGACCTATACGGCTTTTTTGAGAGGGCAATTCCCGAGGGTTTGGATCCAATGCTTTTAGCGAACGGAATTCACGTTCCTGATGCAGTTGAAGTTGTGAGAGATGCAAGAACTCTGCTAAGCCTAACAGAGCTTGAACGCATTAGCAAAAAACTTTCCAGCGCTTCCAAATAATGCGACAATCTTTTTCGCCTTATAAAATGATAGCGGACCCGGTGGGATTCAAACAAGCCTTTGCTTTTGCAAAGCCTTGGGAAACCATCAATCGGGTCTTGCACTATCTCGCTCTGCTCGATAGTGCTAGCGGATCCGGTGGGATTTGAACCCACGATCCCCGGCTTAGGAGTTACACCCCAAACTTAAGGTTTGGTCCGGTGCCCTATCCAGGCTAGGCTACGGATCCATCAATAAACATTGGTTGTGTGTTTTTATTAAAAAGATTGTTATTGCACTGTTACCCTGTGTTTTTTGTTTCAAGCATCTCTTTTGACTTGCGTATAAACTCGCGCATTGTGTGATAGGTTTCCTCTGCATCACTTTCCTGAACCAAAAAATGCAGGTCAGAATGTGCTGTTATCAAATCAATTGTAATTCCTTTTTTTGAAAGCACTGCAGCAATCTCTGCAATAACGCCGTATGTTAGCCTTGACTCTGGAGGAGTATGAACTGTAACAAGTGCCTTGTCTTTTATTTCCTCAATAACGCGGTTTCCGGCTTCCTCAACAAGGCTTTCTATTCTGTTGTTTTTCATTAGAGTCATTATTCTTTGGGCTCCCTGCACTACAATGCGAAGCTCGCCAATCTGCCAGTCAGCCTCTTTCAAAAGGCTCTCTATTTTTGCTGTTGTTTCAGGAGTCCTTTCAAGTATTACATACGCCATGTTTTCCTGAAGTGTTAACTGTGAGTTAGCAAAAATATGCAGATAATCTTTTTTTATTGCCCTGCCCTCTATTTCATCGGAGTATCTTTTGATTGCAACAATTAGCGAGTCGCCGTTAAGTTTTTTCCCGAGTTTAGCCTCTAATTCGGGAGTCATTTTTCTTGCAAGGGCAGAGAAATTGATAAGGCCTTCGGCAAGCCCGTTTCTAATGTATGGGTTTGCTTCGAGCATTTCGCGCACTGCTTTTGCAGTGGACATTTTTGGCCTGTCCATATATTAGTAATTCACAAAAAACCAATAAAAAACTATCATTATTCAAAAAAAATGATAAAAATCAGACTTTTTTTACTTGTTTTTTTTGTTTTTCTAACATTTTGCGTGATTTTGTGCTTTTTTGCATGGTTTTTAGCTTTATTTTTCGCGCATGATTGTTTTTCCAACAAAAATTGTATTGCAAAGTAATGTATCAGTAATCAATTTTATTAATCTGCAAAGCACTATGCTTATTGCTCACCATGAAAAGAAAAAATAAAGCTAGACTAGGGTTGGGAGGCTCAGAAGGCTTGTACAGGATCATTGTAGAGGATGGCCTGCCGCAGGCCAGGCTGGGCAGAAAGAAAATATAGGGTTGGGTAAACTAATTTGTTTGGCTTGTAGGAAAAAAGTCATCCAAATAATTTGAGGAAAAGTGCAGCTGCAATTGGAATAGTAAAATTGTCATTCACAGGCAATAATTCTGCCAGCATTCCAATTACTGCTGCAGATAATGCAACATGTACGGGGAATATTGCAATTAAAAAAGGCAGTGAGGCAACAATGCCTGCAATAGTTCCCTCAATGCTTCTTTTTCCAATTAGCCTGTGTTTTCCGAATTTCAATCCAATTATTGTTGCAATGCTGTCCCCATAAACAAGAACAGACAGTGCGCCGACTACAATAAACAGCTCCTGAAAAACGAGAATCACGATTATTGCTGCCAAAAAAAATAGTATTGCGCCTTTTCCCGGCCACTCTTTTTCATGCTCCCTTTCCACTTCCCTTACTATTGAGTAAATCAAAGGGATGTGCACTCCCTTGACAAGGAGCAAAGAAATTATTATTCCAAGAAGAAAACAGGCGAGAATTATTTCAAATGCAGTTGAAACCCCAAGCAACAAAATAAGAATAAGGAAAATACTGCCAAAAATCAAGTGAATAGATTGCCTGCGAATTTCAGCCTTCATACAAAAAACCACTTTCCAGAAAACCCATTATTTTCAATTCAAAAAAATCAATTTTTTTTGCACAAAACAACTGCATGGTGCTTTTCAAACGGTTTTAACAGAACAGTCTGAACAACCTCAAATTCTTTTTCAAGCTCTCTTGTCTGCTCCCTGAAAATTTCTTTTGGATTCTTGCTCTGGCTAATGCTCCTTGCCTTTATTGCAATCAAGCCAAATTTTCCTTTTTCCAAAAAAAGTTTTGCGTTTTTGTTGAAAATCTCAGCCTGGTTTTTCTGTGAAACATCCTGAAACAGCAAGTCAATCTCATGCCCCCCAAGATACTCCCTGTATTCCGCGGGATTGTTTGCATCTCCCACTATTGGAACAATGTTTCCGCGCTGCTCGCACAATCCAATGAATTTGCGCATTACCCTCTCTGAAACATCAACGCCAAAAACAATTCCCCTTTCTCCTACAATGTCACTTACATGGCTTACAGTTGTCCCTTCACTGCTCCCAAGGTAAAGCACGCAACTCCGCTCTTTTATCGGAACTTGTTTCAATCCATTGGCTATTGCAGCAGCAAGCTTGCTTCTGAACGGAACCCATTCCCTATACTCTGTACCCTCAAATTCAACGAGCTTTTCACTGTAAACACGCGCACTGGGAACAAGGTTTTTAGTAAAAATTTTTTTGCCCTGACTCCAAATTCCGGGAAAAATTTGATGCAAAAAAATCACTTGGATTCTTTCAAAGCCTTTGCACGCGCTTCAAGCTGCTGCAACAGGTTTTTGCTTATGTCTCCCTTGCCAAAATAATCTGCCTTTGCAGCAATGCATAGTTTTCCTGAAATAGTGCGCGCCATTTTTCCCTTCAAAGGCCCTGGAAGCGTTTTCACTAAGGCGTGCGTGTAAAGAAAGCCATATTTTGGGCTCCGCGCTTTCCTGTTTTTCAAATGCCGAAACAATGCTTTTTTTGCCCCAAGTAATTGTATTGTGCTGCTTGGCATTAAAGCAAGATTTTTCAAATTCCCTGCCTCTGCAAGAAGCTTTGCCCCGAGAACTGCGCCTGCAACTGCAGAAAAATTCTTTGCAAGAGAATTCATTTCCTTTTCAATAAAAGCCTCAAGCGCTTTTCTCTCTTCAATAAGATTTAACGCGTTCAATGCCAAAAGCTTTATCTCTGCCAAAGCAAGAGCATCAATATCCGAGCCCATGCTTTCTTTAGCCTTTTTCTCCACAATTTCCAATTGAGTTGAATCCTCAATAAATTCTTTTAATTTCTTTTTTTCAAAATTCTTTCTCTCTCCCAAAAAATACACGAGCTTCAAATATAACGCGTTGTCCCGCACGATTTTTTCAAGCTCTGGAAAATGCATTCCATGCCATTCTTTTGCGTGTTCCGCAAGCAAATTGTTTACATTGTCCAAATCGCTC
>JAFGEM010000095.1 GCA_016931555.1 Candidatus Iainarchaeum sp.
ATTGGATGAAATATGGAAATCAGAGAGTAAATTTACTCGTCATCGCTTCCAAAGTCTTCGTCTCCGCCTTCAAAATCCTCATCGTCTTCCCAAGTAAGAGGCTTCATTCAAACTCCTCCAAAACCAGTTTATAAAACCAGTTTAATTAAACAGCGTAGTAACTGTTTAAATATTGTTTTGTTGGCAAAAAAAACCAGGAAAAATCACATAAAACCGAGAAAAGAGGTTGTTTGCTGAGCAATGCATGCCAAATAAAAATACTACACTATAAAAAATTTTTTATGACTAATAATTTGGTTAAGGTAATTGCTCCAATAATTCTTGTTGCAGTTGTTTTGATTACAAGTGGATTTGCAACTGGATTCATTGCATTGCCAAATGCCCCTGTCAGCCCAGTGGACCCCAACAACCCAGGGGAAATAACAACATTCATTGAAACAGGCAACGAAATAGAGTTGCAGGACGGGAAACCAGTGATAAGACTGTATTCAACAACATGGTGCCCGCACTGCCAATGGTCTGGCGGCACATTTGAAAAAGTAGTGAGAGAGTATGTTGCCGCTGGCAAAATTGTTGCGTACCACTGGGAACTAGACATTCAGGACAATACACTGACTCCGGAAGCCGAAGCAGGAATCCCGCAATCCGAAATTGATGTTTTCATGAACATCAATCCAAGGAACACTGTTCCAACCTTTGCTTTTGGAGGCAAATATTATAGGATTGGAAACGGATATGAAAGCGCGCAGAGTCTTGCTTTGGAAGAACAGGAATTTAGGGCAGTAATCGAAACTCTTTTGGAAGAAGCAAAATAAAACTTCCAATTCTTTTTCTTTTTTGTTTTCAGGCCTGAACCAAAAGCCTTTTATTTTTTAAACTCCCATTCTATTCAGTGATTTGAATGGATTGGAACGCGCTCGAAAAAAAATTTGACAAGGACAAGGTATTGTGTTACCTTCTCGATTTTCCAAAGCAATTGAAACAGGGAATGGAGTGCGGAAAAAAATTTGCTTTAATGGAAAACGTTGTAATATCAAAAGTCGTTTTCTGCGGAATGGGGGGCTCTGGAATAGGCGGAAAAATAATCAAGGATATAATTGAAAAAGAGGTTAATTTTCCAATCCAGACTGTTTCAGATTATGAATTGCCTGGCTTTGTTGACTCCAATACACTTGTCGTTGCAGTAAGCTTTTCAGGAAACACAGAGGAAACAGTTGCCTGCCTTGAAGAGGCAGAGAAAAAAGGCGCAAAAACACTTATAATAGCAAGCGGGGGCAAGCTCGCAAAAAATGAAAAAAACCTTATAAAAATCCCAAAAGCCCCGCAGCCAAGAATGGCTTTAGCATTGCTTGCAACACCCTTGTTTTTTGTCCTAAGCAACTACAATCTCATTGCAAGCAAGGAAAAAGAAATAATGGAGTGCGCAGATTTTTTGGAAAAAGAGAAAGAATCCCTGCAGAAAGAAGCCCAAAAGCTTGCAGTAAAACTAAAAAACAAGTTCCCGATTGTATACGCGCCCACAGAATTCGGCGCACTCGCATACAGGGTGAGATGCGAATTCAATGAAAATGCAAAATTGCTTGCACTGCACAATGTTCTCCCTGAAATGAACCACAACGAAATAAATGCAGAGATACTCCCAAAAAACTCTTTCTTCATTCTGCTAAGGAATCTCAAGGAGTCTGAAAAAATAAAAAAGCGGTTTGAATTCACAAAAAATGTTTTCAAAAAATACGGGCAACAGGAGATATGGCTGCGGGGAAGCAATTCAATCGAAGAAAATTTTTACGGGGTTTTCTTTGCACAATTAACAGCATACTATCTCGCGCTCCTGAACAAAAAAGACCCTACAGTAATACCAGTTATTGGGGAACTCAAAAAAACACTTAAGGAAAAAACAGTTAAGCCAAAGAAAAAATAATCCCCTAAACGGGAGACTGGCAAAAAAAATTGCCCGGAGTTTTGAGCAGAGAATTCTTATTTGAAAATCTCGCCTGTTTCTTGCGACCAAAAAAACAGGTCTAACTCATGCATTGGCACTCCAATTTTTTCACTAAATTCACGCATCTTTTTTTCAATCTCCAAATACTGTTTTTTGGAAGGCTGCTTGGAAAAATTTTTTATTACCCTGAGCTCTGCAAGATTTTTTAGAATGTGCCTGTCGAGGATTGCAATGTCCTCAAAAAAACCAATGTTCCGCAAAAAATGGGAGGCTTCCTTTAAGCCAAGCCCCCTTACATTAGAAACAAGCCATTCCCGCGTTTCCACTGGATCAGCATAAACATTGCGGTCCAAAAGAATCTGCTTAATGTTCGGCATGAGCTTTTTACGCGCCTCTGTAATATAACGCGCCTTGTTGTTGTGAAAGCGCACACGCTTTGTGAGAACTTTTCCAATTGATTTTGCATTGGCTTTGAAAAGCTTTTTGCCATCAACAAGCTCTCGCACAGCAGCATCACATGTTTTGGCCTTGCTTTGGGGAGTGCAAAGGCAGAAAGCGAGTTCAGCAAAAACATTTTCATCAGGCTCGTGCCACTTCTGCTTGAACTCAAAAAGCCTTTCCTTTATTTCAAATTTTTTTGGCTCGTAATCACGCAAAAGTTTTGAGACAGTGGCTTTCAAAATAACGCACCAATTTATTTGGGAAGCTCTTCAACTTCCTCAAGCGGGGGGGAGATTCCGTTCCATGTTTTCTTTACACTGCCGTCAACAACTACAACAACACTGGGGGTAGCCATCAACAGGTATTTTGCTGCTTCTTCCGGAGACTCGGC
>JAFGEM010000096.1 GCA_016931555.1 Candidatus Iainarchaeum sp.
AAAAGGTGTTGATATGTCATTGGTTGACCCAATATCAGATGCTCTCGTGCATATAAAAAATAGCGACATGGTTTCCAAGAAAGAATGCAGCTTTAAGCCGGCTTCAAAGCTATTGGGCGAGATTTTGAAAACACTGCAAAAGCAGAATTACATTAGTACTTTCGAGTACATTGATGACGGGAGAAGCGGAATGTTCAAAATCCAGTTAACGGGAAAATTGAACCAGTGCAAGTCAATAAAACCAAGGTATGCAGTAAAAAAGAATGATTATGAAAAATTTGAGAAAAGATATCTGCCTGCAAAGGACGTTGGAGTGCTTATAGTGAGCACTGTAGAGGGAGTCTTAACTCACAGGGAAGCAAAGAAGAAAGGGCTCGGAGGCAGGCTGTTAGCTTTCGTTTATTAAAGTGATGTTCATGAAAAAAGACGCGCTCACTGTCAAAATCCCTGTTCCAGAGGGAATTCAAGTAAACATAGAAGGCAAAGTTGTTTCTGTAAAGGGCCCTAAAGGCGAACTAAAGAGAGAGCTTCCAAAGGAAATCAGCGCAAAAAAAGGAAACAACGAAATTATTTTAGAGGCAACTTCAAAAAAGAGGAAAACATTTGCAAGCCTCAAAAGCCTTGAGAAAATCCTGCAAAACAACATAAAAGGCGCAAACAAAGAATTCGAATACCAGTTAAAGATTGTTTTCAGCCACTTCCCAATAAATGTTGCTGTCAAGGGAAACCTCGTTGAAATCAACAATTTTTTAGGCGGAAAACGCCCGCGCACTGCAAAGATTGTTCCCGGCGCAAAGGTAGAGGTCAAGGGAAAAGATATTTTTACGCGCGCCAGCAGCAAAGAGGCAGCAGGACAGACAGCCGCTAACATTGAAAGCGCGGCAAAAGTCTCAGGAAGAGACAAAAGAATTTTCCAGGACGGAATTTTTATTGTAAAAAAGGGTGCCGAGTAATGCCAAAGAAAAAAAAGACTGACGAAAAAACAGAAAAAAAGACTGCAAAGCAAGAAGAGAAAAAAGAGGCAAAAACCAAAAAGACCGAGGAAAAAAAAGAGGCGCCGCCAAAAACAGAAAAAAAAGCAGAAACTCAAAAAAAGGAAGAAGAAAAAAAGCCTGCCAAAGAAAAAAAAGAGGAGGCAGGCAAAAAAGCGCAAGAGGAAAAAAAGGCAAAAGCACTCAAAAAAAAGATTATTGAAAAATGGGTTAACCCAAAGAAAAGCCAAGAAGCAAAAAAAATGAGCAGGCTTGTAAAGAAAAAGAGAATGTTCAGGGGAAGATTCGGGCAAAGAAACAGGCGCAGAAAGATTTCAAATGAAAAATGGCAAAAATGGAGAAAACCGCACGGAATGGACATTATTCACAAGAGGGAAGACGGAGTAAGAGTAAAAATCGGTTTTAGAAACAGCAACATTACAAGAGGATTGCACCCAAGCGGCTACAAAGAAGTCTTAGTGAGAAACATGGCAGAATTGGAAGCCGCGGCAGGAGAAAAAAACAGCGCAGTGAGAATCGCAAGAACAATCGGCATCAGAAAGAAAAAAGAAATGCTGAAAAAAGCCAAAGAGCTCAAGCTATGGGTATTGAACGCTTAAAGGTGAACCAAAAATGCAGTCAAAAAAAGTCAAACAACTAGCAGCAAAAATATTGAACTGCGGAACAGGCAGGGTTTGGTTTAGCCCAACGGACTTTGAAAAAATAAAGTCTGCCATGACAAAGGAAGACATTAAGGAACTCATAAAGCAGGGAGTAATAAAAAAGAAAAAAATTAATTGCCAGAGCAGAGGAAGGGCGCGAATACTAAAGAAAAAGAAAGCAAGGGGAAGAAAAAAAGGTTTTGGGGCCCGGCGCGGAAGAAAAAAGGCAAGAACAGAAACCAAAAAGAGATGGATGAAAAGAGTAAGGGCAATGCGCAGCGAACTAAAAAAATTAAGAAAAGAAAATCCAAAGGCAGTTGAAAAAATAGGATACAGAAAATTATACAAAATGGTTAAGGGAAATTTCTTCAAAGGCAAAAAATACGTAGCTGCCTTTGTTGAAGGCAAAAAAACCAAAAGGTAATCAAAATGGCAAAAAACGCGAACTACAAAGTTGCCTTCCGAAGAAGAAGGGAAAAGAAAACCAATTACAAAAAGAGGCTTGCAGGAGTCAAAAGCAGGCTCCCGAAAATGGTTATAAGGCAGTCAAACAAATACTTTACAGTCCAAACAATAAAATTCGAGCCGACAGGAGACAAGATAATTGCAATGGCCTCAAGCAAAGAACTCGAAAAATTCGGGTGGAACGCAGGAAAAAGAAATTTGCCGGCAGCATACCTAACTGGCTTGCTGGCAGGCATGAAAACCCAAAAAGCAGGGTTAAAAAAGGCGATATGGGACATTGGCTTCAAAACACCCGTGCACGGCGCAAGATGCTTTGCAGCACTCAAAGGAGCCATTGAATCGGGATTGGAAATTCCCTCAGAAGCCAAAGCACTTCCATCAGACGAACGTGTCTCTGGAAAACACATTGAGGATTATGCAAAAAAGCTTTCAGATGAAGAATTTAACAAAAGATTTTCAGGTTACGCAAAAAACAAGGTTGACGCAAAAAATTTAGTGGGCATGTTCGAAAGCGCAAAGCAAAAGATTATGCAGGGTGTTAAGGAATGAAAAGAAGGGAAAGGGAAGAAACAAGGCACGAAGACGAAAGAGAAAAGAATCTGGCAAACTGGATTCCAAAAACAGAGATAGGAAAAAAAGTTCGCGCGGGAGAAATAACAAAAATCGAAGAAATATTTGAGAAAAACAAAAGCATTCTCGAACCAGAAATAATTGACTCTCTCCTCGAGTTAGAGGAAAAAATGGTTGACTTCAAAAAAACAACAAGGGTAACAAGAGCCGGAAGACAATTCAGCTTCAGAGCCGCTGTTTTAGTCGGAAACAAAAACGGCTTTGTTGGGTTAGGAACAGCAAAAGACAAAGAAAGATGGCCCGCAATCAGAAAAGCCACTAAAAAAGCAAAACTAAACATCTCCAAAATAAGAAGAGGCTGCGGAAGCTGGGAATGCACCTGCGGATTGGGCCACAGTGTCCCATTCAGGGTAACTGGCAAAGCAAGTTCAGTCAAAGTCACATTAATTCCCGCTCCAAAAGGAACAGGCCTTGTTGCAGGAGACAACATAAAAGAGGTGCTGCAGTTTGCAGGAATAACCGATGTTTGGGTTAAATCATTTGGCAGCACTTCAACAAAACTGAATTTTGTTCTTGCGACACTTGATGCATTAAAACAAACCACAAAAATGAAGGCTTCAAACGAAATAATAAAAAAGGATGAACAACAAAGGTGAATAAAATGCTTGCAGTAATAAGAGTACGAGGAAAAACACGCTTGAATGTAAACCTAAAGAAAACCCTCGAATTAATGGGGCTAAGTACTGCAAACCAAATGGTGTTTCTCCCTGAAAAACAACTTCCAATGATAAAAAAAGTCGTGGGATATGTTACCTGGGGCGAAATAGAGCCAAGCATCCTTGAAAATGTTTTGGCAAAGCGCGGAAGAGTGGCAGGCAACAAAAAAATTGATGCAGAATTCCTCAAAAAGCACGGCTTCAAATCAATAAAAGAACTCGCGCAATCTGTCATGGAAGAAAAGGTAAAGCTAAAAAAATTAGGAGCAAAGCCCGTGTTCAGGCTAAAGCCCCCCAGAAAAGGCTTTGGGAGAAAGGGAATCAAAAAGCCGTACAGCCAGGGCGGCGCTCTGGGCTACAGGGCAAGCGACATTAATGATTTGATAAAAAGAATGAGCTAAAAGCAAGGGCTGGATTTTTATGACTGTGAGAAAAAGCAAACGCAGGAAAAAGTACCTCGGAAAAAGAAGCCACGGCGCAGGCAATACAAAGAACAGGCGCGGAGCCGGCTGCAGAGGCGGAAGAGGACTTGGAGGAAGCCAAAAACACAAGGCAAACCTGAACATATCCCGATTTGGAACCGAAAGAAAACAAATTATTGCGAAAAAAGAAACAAAAGCAATTAATCTTGACATGCTGGTGCAGCTACTGCCAAAATGGATTGAGGAAAAAAAAGTTGAAAAAACTGCGAACGGAATTGGTGTCGACGGCAAAAAAATTGGTTTTGGCAAGATTTTGGGAAAATCGCAGGATTTAAAAGAGAAATTGTTAATTAAGAATTTGAGAGTGAGCAAAAAAGCCCACGAAAAAATTGTTGCTGCCGGCGGCTCAATTGAAGAAGACACAGGTTTTGAACAAGAGGAAGACGAAAACCCTGAACAGGAAGACAAACAAAGCAAAGAAGCATTGGAAGGGGAACCGGAAGCACAAGAAAAAGGAAATGGGAATAAAGAGGCTAAGGGTGCAAATGAATGAGTTTTCTTGATGCATTGCAAAAAATTTCTGGTTACCTCCCAGAGGTTAAAACGCCCGCAACAAAGCCAAACCTAACAAGAAAACTAATTTGGAGTGCAATTGCACTAGTACTGTTTTTTGCATTGGGAAACATCACACTCTGGGGCCTGGAAGCACACGCGGGCGAGCGGCTCGGGCAGCTGCAGACAATACTTGCAAGCGATGTCGGAACTTTAATCTCTGCAGGAATAGGCCCAATAGTCCTTGCTTCGATTATACTGCAACTTTCCGTTGGAAGCGGGATAATTAATATTAATTTAAGCGACCCAAAGGGGCGAGCGCAATTCCAAAGCATTCAAAAGCTTTTGGCAGTAGTTCTTTGCTTCTTTGAAGCAGGGGTATACACATTCTCAGGAATGCTTCTGCCAATACCTGGACTGGCATGGGCAGTTATTCTCCAGGTAGCCTTCGGCAGCTTAATACTGCTTTATTTGGACGAGGTTGTTTCAAAATACGGCCTCGGCTCAGGAATAGGATTGTTTATTGCAGGCGGAGTCTCTGCAAGATTCTTTTGGGTTCTATTCAGCCCGCCTATTCCCGCAAACCCGACAGGCGGCTTAATTGCAACATTCATTGCAAACCTTGGATTCGGCCCAGACTTTTTACTGTTCCTGCCAGTAGTAATTGCAGTAATAATTTTTGCAATAATTGTCTTTGCTGAGGGAATGCACGTAAACATTCCAATAACAATGGGCACAAGGGGCACTGGAGGCAGATTCCCGGTAAAACTCTTGTATGTCTCCAACATACCAGTAATACTTGCCGTAGCATTATTCGCGAACCTGCATTTATGGGCAACAATAACAAAAGACATTCCAATACTAGGGCAAATAATGGGAGCAGTGCAATGGGCTACAACAAGCCAGTATAATTTATTCTCGGATTTGATTGTTGCAATCGGAGGCAATGGATTCCTGCCTGGGCTTACACTGATGGGGCCAGTTATAGTGCAGGCAATAGCATACATTATAGTATTGATTTTGATTTGCATTGTTTTCGGAGTGTTCTGGGTTAACATGGGAGGCCAAGGACCCGAAGCAGTGGCAAAGCAACTGCAGAGCTCTGGAATGTATATTCCCGGATTTAGGCGCGATGAACGCATAATCCAAAGGGTTCTGGAACGTTATATCCCAACAATTACAATACTCGGAAGCATTTTTGTTGCGCTTCTCGCAGCCTTTGGAGACATGACTCTCGGGGCATTAGCATCAGGAACAGGAATCTTGCTGACTGTGGGAATAATTTACAGGCTATACGAAGAGCTTGCAAAAGAACAAATGGTTGCAGCACACCCCCTACTCGGGAGGTTGTTCAAATAACAGCAAAAAAAGGCCTGCAGAATGGTTTTTATTGTTTTGCATGCAAAAATTTGTTAATCAACCCTTGTTTGGTGAGTAATCCAGGCAAGCGAAGCACTTTCCCAAGGGTTTCAAAAACGAACGGAGTGAGTGCTTTGAAAGGCTTAAGCAATAGGGCATCACGGGGTTGAAAAATACTATGGTGTTTATATCCCCTATTGTTGATATCGCTTTGGTTTGCGTTGTAATGGTGTGTATTTCACAAACCCTGCAGCGAAAACTCGTTGACAGGAAAAAGCTAAAGCGCGATCAACAAGAGCTAAAGGAAAAGCAAAAACGCGTAAAAGAATTAATGCAAAAGGAGGACCCAGAGTCAAAAAAAGAGCTTGAAAAACTGCAGACAGAAATGCTGGAATTAATGGCTTCAACAATGAAGGCAAGCACAAAACCCATGTTTGTTTCACTGCCGCTGTTCTTCGTTGTTTATGGTTTGCTGGCAATGGTTTATTCCGGCAGCCTAATAGAACTGCCATTCCCTGTTCTTGTCCTGCACAGGAGCGCAGAGTTCTTTAATTTTCCGTCAATCCCGGATATCACGTCACAAATAAGCTGGCTCTGGTGGTATGTTTACTGCTCTGTAACAACGAGCATAATTATTTCACTTGCCTTAAAAGCCTATGAAAAGTCAAAAGAAAACCAAATAAAAAAATAGGGTGTAAAAGTCTTGCAGAAAAAAAAATATCTAAAAAAGGGCAAAAGCCACGGGCAGAAAATAAATTTGGTTAGCGGTAAGAGCGCAAAAAAAACCTGCGCACTCTGCAAGGCACAGCTCCACGGAGTTCCCCACGGCGCAAAAACCTCGGCAACAAAAAAACTTAGCAAGACACAAAAAAGGCCCAGCGCTATTTTTGGAGGAATACTCTGCAATAAATGCAGGAGTATGATTGCCGAGGAAACAGCAAAAATTTTGAGCGGAAAAGAAAGCCTTGATTTAAGAGCAAAACCCTACGTCGAAATAATGCTGAAGAGTGTTTAAAATGCCTGGAATGGAAGTTGGAACAGTTTGCGTTAAAACACGCGGGAGAGAGGCGGGAAAACGCGTTGTAATAGTAGACTTTGACGCAAAATCCAATTTTGCAGTAATCGACGGGCCAAACATTAAAAGAAGAAAATGCAACCTAAGGCATTTGTTTCCAACAAACAAAAAAATAGGGGTAAATGCAAAAACAAACAAAAAAGAAATTGCAGAACTGCTGAAGTGATCTTATGGAAAAAGAAATCAGGTATATTGTTAGAATTGCAAACAAGGACCTTGACGGAAAACTCCCTATATTCATTGCACTGAAAGGGATAAAGGGGATAAGCCACAGAATGGCAAAAAACATTGCAATTGCATTTGAAAAAGAAAATCAGGTTCCATTTAATTCAAACATTGGATTGATTCCCGAAAACCTCGACAAAAAACTTGAGGAAATTGTCCTGCACCCGGAAAAACACGGGATTCCAAAATGGTGCCTGAACAGAAGAAAAGACCTTGAAACAGGAGAAGACATGCACATGGTTATGTCAGACCTTGACTTTGGACTGCGCAAAGACATTCAAAGAATGAATGAAACAAAATCATACAAGGGGCTGCGCCACTCCTGGGGCTTGACTGTGCGAGGGCAAAGAACAAAAAGCACTCACAGAGGCAAAGGCCCTGTAGTCGGAGTAACAAAAAAAGACGCAAAAGCCGCGGCAGCGCCAGCAAAAAAGGAAGAAAAAAAGAAGTGATTGAATGGGCGACATAAAAAAGAAAAAAAGAAAGTATGAAAGCCCAAGAAAAAGATGGGACAAACAGAGAATTGAAGAGGAACGGGAAATAGTAAAGCGCTTTGGGCTTAAAAACAAAAAAGAACTGTGGCGCGCGGAAACAAAGCTGAGAAAGAAAAAGACACAGGCAAGAGACCTGCTTGGATTGGAACTCGAGGAAAGACTGAAACAGGAAAGAATTTTGGTTGACTCGCTCGCAAAACTCGGGTTGCTGGACTCAAAAGCAGGGCTGGATGACGTGCTTAGCATTCCAACAGAAAGCCTTTTGGAAAGAAGGCTGGAAACAATTGTATGGAGAAAAAACCTTGCAGGCACAGTAAAACAGGCAAGGCAGTTTATTACACACGGCCACATAGGCATTAACGGAAGAAAAATTAATATTCCAAGCTATCTTGTGAAAAAAGATGAGGAAGACAAAATAGCATACTATGGAAAAGAAATGGTTGTGCAGGAAAAAAAGAAAAAAGAAATCAAAAAAGAGGAGCTTACGGGAAAAAAATCCATGAAAAAGGATTTTGAAGAAGCAAAGCCCGAAGAGGCAGAAAACGGCGAAGCCCAAAAAGGGAAAGAGGCAAACAAAGAAGAGGCATCCAAAGAAACAGCCGAAAAGAAAGAGGCAAAAAAGGAAACGGAAAAAACAGCAGACACCGAACCAGAAAAGGAAGGAGAGAAGAAAAAGCCCAAAGATAAAGCACATAAGAAAAAAGAAAAGCCTGCAAAAGAAGCCGAAAAAAAGGAAGAGGACAAGCCTGAGGAAAAAAAGGGGGCTAAAGAATGAGCAAGAAGGGAATAATCCACATTTTTGCATCATCAAACAATACAATGGTATTGCTTACTGACATTACTGGCGCAGAAACAATTGCAAAGTGTTCCGGAGGAATGGTTGTAAAGGCACAGCACAAAGAAGGCAGCCCATACGCTGCAATGAAAGTAGCAGAGGTAGTTGCAGACAAAGCCAGAGAACGCGGCATAACAGAAGTTGAAGTTCGTGTTCGCGGCCAGGGAGGCAACAAGTCAAACAGCCCAGGAGCCGGAGCAGAAGCAGCAATAAGAAGCCTGACTAGAAACGGATTGTTCATAAAAAACATTGAAAACGTAACGCCCTTTCCCCACGACGGATGCAGAAAAAAGAAAAGATATAGAGGCAAAAGAAAAGGATAAACATGGAGTGTTTGTTATGGCTGTTAGCATAAAAAAAATTTCTGAAAAAGAACCAATCGAAAAATATTTGATTAAAGGCGCCAGCATTGAAATTATGAATGCAATCCGAAGAAGCATCCTCGAAGACGTGCCCTGCCTCGCAATAGAAGAGGTTTCAATATACCAAAACGATTCAGTAATGTTCGATGAATTCCTCGCACACAGGCTTGGAATGCTGCCAATAAAAAGCGATGCAAAAGGATACAAAAAAGGCGACAAATTAAAATTTGTTCTCGAAAAAGACGGCCCAGGAATGGTGTACAGCAAAGACATAAAAAGCACTGACCCAAAAGTAGAGATAGTTGACAAAAAAATACCAATAGTAAAACTTGCAAAAGACCAGACAATAAAACTGGAGATGGATGCAGTAATGCATTCGGGAAAAGAACATGCAAAGTGGCAGCCCGCAGTAATAGGCTACCAAGAAGTTGCAAACATTATATTCTCAAAGGACTGTGACGCATGCGAGGAATGCGTCAAGGCATGCCCAAAAAATGTCTTGGAAATGAAGGCAGGCAAAGTTGTCTTGACAGATTCCTTGGGATGCATTCTATGCGGAGCATGCAAAGATGCATGTGAAAAAAAAGCAGTGAAAATAGATGTTGAGCCCAAAACATTCGTGCTTTCAATAGAAACACAGGGAATACTGGATTCCAAAGAATGCCTGCTTGGAGCAATAAACAGCCTGAGGGAAAAATCAAAAGAATTTGAAAAATTATTAAAAAAGGTGGAATGAAATTGCAGGGATACATGGAATGCGGGGGTTCCGGAGCGGTCAAACGGGCGGGACTTAAGATGAATTTTATTGGTTATTATTCAGGGGAAATCCCGTGGCTTAGTGCCTTCGAGAGTTCAAATCTCTCCTCCCGCACTGCCCTTTCTTTCCTTTTTTCTAAAAAGAAAAGACATTACAAAGCAAAGCTCTGTGATGCCTCGCAAACCATTAGGTTTGCAAGGAAGTGTAAGTTGACCAAAGAAAAGAAAAAAAATGCAAATTTTGAAGTGAATTGACATGAAAGGACCCACAAAATTGGAAACAATAAAAGTTGCAGCAGAACTGGAGAAAGCATACAGAAAAACAAAGAAAAGCATCTGGCTTGACCTAGCGGGAAGGCTCAAAAAACCCAGAAGGCAACGTGCCGAAGTAAACCTATGGAAAATAAATAAGCTCGCAAAAATTTTGGGAAGCAAAACAATAGTTGTCCCGGGAAAAGTCCTTGGATTCGGAGAGCTTCAGAACAAGGCAACAGTAATTGCACTTGAATTCAGCGGAAAAGCAGAGGAAAAAATTAATGCAAACGGCAAAGCACTCTCATTCCAAGAGGCACTGGAAAAAAAGATTAACCCAAAAGAAATGGTAATAGTAAAATAGGTTGTGAACTGAAATGATTCTGATAAACGCGGAAAATCTTGTGTTCGGCAGAATAGCGACATACGCAGCGCAAAAAGCACTTGCGGGAGAAGACGTTGCAATAGTAAATGCAGAGAAAGCAATTTTGTCGGGAACAAAAGAATTCGCAATGAAAAAAATCAAAACAAGAATGGAAATGCGCGGCAAGGGAAACCCGGAAAAGGGCCCGCAGTACAGCAAAATGCCTGACAAAATATTGAGGACAGCAATCAGAAAAATGCTGCCAAAAACAAACAGGGGAAAAAAAACCCTGTCCAAAATAAAGGTATACATTGGTTTTCCAGAGGAACTGCAAAAAAACAAGCCAACAACAATTGAAGAAGCAAAGGCAAAAAACCTGAAAACCTTTGTTTTGCTGGGAGACATCTGCAAATTATTGGGAGCCAAGTGGTAAAAATGGCAAAGAAAAAGAGAAAAAAAACAAAAACAGGATTGAATGTAAAGGCAAAAAAGAAAACAGCAGTGGCAAGGGCAGTAGTAAAAAAAGGCTCTGGAAAAATCAGGGTAAACAAAATAATTTTTGAAGAATATTACCAGCCGTATGTAAAGGAATTCGTTGCAGAGCCACTGACACTTATCGGAGGCAAGTCAAAAGAAGTTGACATTACAATAAAAGTCCAGGGCGGAGGCCACATGGGCCAGGCAGTTGCAGCAAGAACAGCAATTGCAAAAGCGCTTGACGAATATTTTGACGACGACAAAATAAAGAAAAAGTTTTTA
>JAFGEM010000097.1 GCA_016931555.1 Candidatus Iainarchaeum sp.
TAAAAGAAATAGGAATTACAAAATTTTTTCGTTTTTTAGAAAGTAGTTACTTTCTTTTTCTTTTCACTGTTCTTTTTTTAGCAGTTTTTCTGCTAACAGAGCGTTTTGCTGTCTTTTTCTTAACGGCTTTTCTCTTTACTGTTTTTCTTTTTACAGCTCTTTTCTTAGAAGCTGTTCTCTTTCTTTTTTTAGACATTTTTGTGTCACTCCTTGCGCTCAAAGGCGCAAACAATAAGTAATTATGTATAAGCGAGGCTTTTAAACCTTCGTGTTTTTGCAGTATAACACAAAAAGCCTCTTTTTTGCTGTTGCTGATGCTAAAAAAAGAATGTTTTAGGGCGCATAGAGTTTATATTGTTCTTACTGTGCGCTTTATTGGACTGCAGTACTCTTCTTTACAACTAACAGTGCAGAAACGCCGGCTATAAAAATCGCGGTCTTCAATAATGAGCTTCCCGCAATTCATGCAGTGCCTTTCTTTCTGGGCGCCAAAATAAACCGCGCGCCTAATCTGCGGTTTAGGTCTTGCTTTAGGAATTAACAATTGCAAAATAACCCACCTCTGGAATAATAAGGGCTACCTACTTAAAAAGAATTTCTGTTCGAAAAAGAAAAAGGAAAAAAAGAAAAAATAAAAAAAATTAACCAAAGCAAAGCCGCGGTTTTCCGAAAGAAAACTGTTATTTCTTTTCGTTGTCTTCTTCCTCTGAATCCGATTCCGGGGCTTCTTCCTCTGGGGAATCCTCAGATTCTTCACTTGTTTCCCCTGATTCGGCTTCAGAATCTTCTTCAGAAGCATTGTCTGTTTCTTCGGCTTCCTCAGAGTCCTCTACAGCTTCTTTAACAGGGGCTTCTCCCTTGTCTTCCGCTGCTTTTGCCGGGTCTCCTGCGCCAACAGCTTCTCCAAAGGCAACTTTCTTGCGAACAGCGTTAATCTTGACTTTTACTGTTTCGCCCTCCTTTACTCCAGGAACTATTACTACAAACCCCTGGACTTTTCCTACTCCGTCACCTTTGCTCCCAATGCCCTCAATAGTAATGTCATAAACATTACCCTCCTGCACTGGTTTCTTTGGGAATCTAGAGTCTCTTCTCTGCACTGTACTACACCTCCAAATGTATGAACCAGCCTAATACTTGTAAAAGACTGTAAAAATAAGTTGATTTGCGGGCATTATTCAAAAGAATTCGACTCCATATGCCCTGTAAAAACATTTACTTTGTTTCTTCTTTCTTAGTCCTGTTAACGCCAAAATTAGCGTATCTCCTGTATTTAGTCTTTGTCCAGGCCTCTGGCTGCTTTTTTCTAAGCTTGAACTCTTCCTCTAACAATTTCATCCTCATAGATTCGTCTACATTCATATTCACAAAAATCGCCCCTTTTCAAAGAAGAATAACCCACCTAAAAACAGGATTATATTAATTAATATAGTGCCTGAAGTGTTTAAAAATATATTGTAATTACTACTAACCATGGAAATTAGAGAACCCCAAATTATTCTGGGAAAAGCCATATTTTTCTTCATAATTGGGGCAGGGCTTGCCACATTATTCATGTGGGGCGTAATCCAGGGCATAAAAGCGCACTGGGCCGGGGACGAGCTTGCACTCATATACTACTTTGCTGCCTGGCTTGCGGGAGTAGCTACGCTCGCGTTCTATACACAGGCAAAACACTTATTTCATTATGCAAAAATCTCCAGATAAAAAAATTATTAAGCCAGCAAAAAAAACTATTTTTTCTTTGACTTTTTGGGGTGGCTTTCAGCCATAGCAGGGGGAGTTTCGGCAGCAACCTCCAAGTCACCAAGAACAGAGTGCTGTTCCCACTCTTCAATTTCCTCTTTCTCCAGACCGAGCTGTGCAAGTTTTTTTTCGTGCTCTTTGTTATCAAGTTTGTTATACCAGTCCAGCCAGTCCTTGTCTTCGGGCTTTTCAATTTTTTGTTTCTTAGCGGCCTTGGATTTCAAGTTAATTCACCTATAATCAAATTTCAATAAAAGAATTTAAAAGAATTTGCAAAGCCCAACAAAAAAGATAAAAACAGGGACGCGGTTGTTATTAGTAATGGAAAAGGAAAATCCGGAAATAGAGCGCCTTAGGCAAGAGCTTGTTATCAGCGGATACTCTGCGCGAACCACAAAAATGTACTGCCTGTATGCAAAGGATTTTTTGGAACACACAAAAAAGCCCGCGGAACAAATTGAAAGGCAAGATGTTGTTAGCTTCCTAGCAAACAAAAAAGAAAAAGACAATTCGAGCAATGCCACGCTTGCGTTAATTCATGCCGCATTAAAATTTTTTCTTGAAAAAATAGGGCACAAAAAAATAATGGACGAGGTAAAAACACCAAAAAAAGGCAAACACCTTCCAAGCGTGCTGACAAAAAAAGAAGTAAAGGCGCTTATCAAAGCAACCAAAAAAAAGCGAAATCGGCTGATAATAGAATTCCTGTATTCTTCAGGCGTAAGAGTAAGTGAAGCAACAAAAATACAAAAGGAAGACCTCAACTTTAAGGAAAGGACAGCAAGGATACGCGCGGGAAAAGGCGACAAGGACAGAACAGTCCTTTTATCCAAAGACTGGGTCCAGAAATTCAAAAAATATTTGGCCAAAAGAAAAACAAAATCGCAATATGTTTTTGCAAAAAAAAATGGCAAACCATTATCAGTAGATGCAATACAACGGCTAGTTAAAAAGTCTGCAGAAAAAGCAGGCATACAAAAACATGTTACGCCCCATACCCTGCGGCACTCGCACGCAACACACCTGCTGGAATCCGGGGTTAACATTAGAACAATACAAGAGCTTTTAGGGCATTCTTCATTATCCACAACCCAAATCTATACCCATGTTTCACTTTCCAGCCTAAAAAAAGTGAAAAACCCATTAGATAGGTTATAGAGGGGCCATTGTTCCGTTAATCAGGGAGCGAGAACACTACTAAACCCAAAAATAAGTTATGTATACTCTTAGTTTTTTGGGGGCGAAAAAAAATTGGAAAAAAAACAAAAAAATGTGTTATGTATTAGCTAAGATTTTTTTTAGTTTTATTTAACAATAGGTTTAAATATTAAAATGCAGTTTATTATATCGTTAAATAAAGTCTAATAAGTTGGGAGGAGGATGCAAATGAGCATTTTGTTATCAAAACTATTTGGAATGGACATCTACACAGTAGATGGAAATTACAAAGGAAAGGTTTTTGACCTTATAATAAACCTTGAAAAAGGAAAAATAGAAACAATTACTACAGAACCCCTAAGGCCCAAATCAAAACAGGAAGCCAAAAAAATATTGAGCGAACACAGCATACCCTACAAACTTGTAA
>JAFGEM010000098.1 GCA_016931555.1 Candidatus Iainarchaeum sp.
CGACATTGCACTTTTGCTTGACGCTGTCAAGGGCGGCCAGAGAATTCTTGAGGTTGATTTGGGAGAATTAATTCACAAGGCACGCACAACAGGCGAAAAGGCAGAAATGTCACAGCAGGTTCTGGAGACAATGCTGAAAAAAGCCGGTTTGACTGCTTCAAAATACAAGGCATTTGTTTTCTCTGAGAAGGTTTTGTTTGATGACCTTGGAAAACCGCGCAAGAATGCTGCCGATGTTATTGCTCAGCTTAAAAAACGCAGGTTCAAGGTTTTGCTGCTTGGTTATGGCAAGGAAAAGGAGTTGGAGCAGAAAGCAAGCTTGCTGAATTGCGATTCTTTTGTCGAGGGAAAAGCTTACAAAAAAATGGATTTGCTGCACGCAGTAAAAAAGGCTGTCAAAAAACAGGGTGCAAAAATAAATGAGACAGTTACTGTCGCGGGCTTTGGAAAAGAAGTTATTCTTTTGAAGGCAAGCGGCCTTGGAATTGGGTTTGGAAACGATGAGGGAGTAAAGGCAACTGCAAACAAGAACATTGAAGAGTTATCCGAATTATTATTAATAGATTAAGTTCTAATTTTATTGGGTGTTTGATTGAAACTATTTTTTGCACGGCACGGGCAAAGCAACCACAACGCACAAAACAGGTTTTCAGGCCATGGAAACGCAAAACTCACTGCCCTTGGCAAAAAACAGGCTCAAGCTGTTGGAAAACGACTTTCAAAAAAAAGTATTCAGGTTATTTTTCACAGCGACCTTTCGCGCGCAAGGGATACTGCAAGAATAATTGCGAAGCATATAAGGCCAAAGCCTGTTTTAATTGAAACAAAAGCCCTGCGTGAAATGGATATGGGTATTTTTGAGGGAAAAAAAGCCGGTTCTTTGCCAGAAAGGCTTGCTGCAATAGAAAAAAAGTGGAGAAAAAATTATTTTCGCACTCGGCTTCCTAAAGGAGAAAATTTTTACGATGTTACGCGCAGAGCAAAGCCTGTTTTGAAAGAGATATTTAAATCGGATTACAAGAATGTTTTGATTGTGAGCCACGGCGGAACTACAAGGGTTTTGCTAAAGCTTGTTTTGGGTCTGACAGAGATAGAGGCAACTGAAATAGAGGTTGAAAACAACTGTTTTTTCGAGGTTTCTTTCAAAGACAAAAAACCAAGTGGATTCAAAAAAATAGCAGTGGATTACTGAGAAGCAGCTGGTTCTTTTACTCCTATTTTTATTTCCTCAAGAGCGTCTTTTGTTTCGACTTTTTTCTTCTGCCCTTTGCCGCTAGCGCGGGATATTGCAATTACCCCTATGCTCGTTATAATGTTTGACAATAGTATTATCAGGAAAACAATTTGGATTGTCTGCATTGCAAAATCAAGGTTTAAGCCAAAGGTTAGCGGATATGATGCAAGGACTGCTGCAGCTAAACCGCGTGGCATCATTATTGCAATGAGTTTTGCATCTTCTCTTTCGGTTTTGAAGAAGGGGATTGCTGCGCTCGTCACTATTATTCTTGCTGCCAACAAGCTTAATCCAAGTGCGATTGCGAGCAATAAAATGTTCATGTTTAAGAACGACAATTCAAATAGCACGCCAATGTATATGAAATAAAATGTTCTGATGAAAAACGATATCTCATTTTGGAATAATGGTATGTTTGTGTCAAGTGCAATTTCCCGCATTTTAAGAAATTTCATTATCTCTCTTGAGTTTCCCAAAACAAGGCCGAAAACAAGGGCTGCTATTGCGCCGTTGCTGCCGACAAACTCCACAATAAAAAAAAGCGTGAACAATACTGCTATTGTGAGAATGTATTGCCTTTCCTTGAGTTTTTTTATGTCCCTCAAAAGAGAGAGCCAGAGCAGGGCTACAAGTGCCCCCAGGACAGCTGCGATTGAAAATGCTGCCAATACCTCTTGCCCAATCTGCTGAAAGTCAACTGTTGTTGTAACAGCAATCTGCAGCAATGCAAGTGTGACTACAATGCATAATGCATCGCTTATTGCTGATTCAAGGCTTAACATTATTTTTGTTTCAGGCTTGGTCTTCATTCTGCTTATCAGGGGAATTACTATTGTGCTGCTCGTGCCCCCAATTATTGCTCCCAATAACAGGCCTTCTATTATGCTCCATCCAAATAACTGCATTATTGAAGCTACAATAATAGTGCTGACTGCGAACACAAGCACAGTGAATACTGCCGCGGCTTTTAATTCTCTAATAACCCGGAAAAAATTTAATTTAAGCCCGCCTTCAAATAGCAGCATTATAAGCACGAGGCTCGCAAAGAAAGGCGCTAGGCTGCGGATAAGGTTCATTGTTAGGTCGTCAAACCATCCAAGAATAGGGCCGATTATTATGCCCAGCAACATTAGAATCAGTACATCAGAAATCTTGGTTTTGTTGAATAGCACTAACCCAAAAAAGCCAATGAAAATTATTACTGCTACAAGCAAAAAACTGCTTTCAACACTAACCACTATGTTCACCAAAAACCGAAATTTCACTAAAAGTAAGGGCAAACTAGTATTAAAATTATTCGGGATTCATGCAAAAGCGCTTAATTTTGCCTGTTTTTCTTTTTCTAATTGTACAAAGGACGCAGCCCTTTTCAATATCACGCCAATTCTCTTCAATTCTTCGTAGCCCTTTATTTTTTTCTCCCTGCGCAATTTCAAAACTTTCTCGCAGGTTTTTGGCCCAATTCCCGGCACACGCAATAATTCCCCCCTGCTTGCGTTATTCAAATCAACTGGAAATGCATTTGGGTTGTTTACTGCAATATCCATTTTCAAATCATGGTTCAAACGGAATTTTTCTCCCTCATTCATTCCTGTTTCGATTTCCCTGCGCCTGAAACCATACTCTCGCAACAGCCAATCCGCTTGGTAAAGCATGTGCTCCCTGTTCTTGTTTTCAGGAGCAATTTTCTCGAATTTAGTGTTTTTTACTGGTTCGAATGCAGAAAAATATGTCCTATGCAGAGTTGTATTATCATACAGCCAGTCCATTCTTTTCAAAATGTCCTTATCAGATTCTCCCAGTGCCCCAACTACAAGCTGTGTTGTAAATCCGCTTCGCATAAACCCTTTCCTGTTTGCCGAGTCAATCCAAAGAAGGCGCTTGAACAAGTCATTGTAGTAATCCTTTGTATTGCTCATTTCACTAAAAAAGGATTTGTTCGGAGCCTCTATATTAAGAGAAACCCTGTTTGCAATGCGCGCCATTTCAAAAATTTTGTCTTTTGACATCCCAGGAAGTGCTTTCAAATGAATGTACCCATGAAATCCAAACCGCTTTCGCACTAGCTTTGCAGATTCAATCATTCTCTCTGCGCTTGCCTCTGCTTCCCCGCACACAGCAGAGCTTAAAAACAATCCAGTGACCATTCCTGTTTTCTCCAAAGAATTAAAGCTTTTTGCGAGCTCCATTGGTTGGAGTGTTTCCTTGCGCTGTTTGCAGTGTGAGTTGAAACAATAATTGCAGTCGTGAATGCATGAATTGGACTGCAGTACTTTCATTAATCTGCATTTTTCGCTTGTTTGCGCGCAATCATAAACAATTTTTTCCAAGTGCACTGGAATCTTTGCCTTGCGCAAACTTTTTTGTTTTACTCCTCCGCAGGAATCCCAGGAAGCAGCATTACCCAGCACTTTCAGTTTATCGAGAATCATGGCAAGCCCCCTGCTTTTAAGCCTGCCCATATTCCCGGCTTTTCAAGAATCATGGCTACTGATAGTATTTTTTGGAATTAAAAAGCGCTTTGGAAGCAGGTTTCCGCTGTTCGCTTAAAACAGTCCCAAGAGCATTGCCATTCCAAGCGCAAGCAAAAGTAGTCCCGCAACCCAGTGCAGTTTTTTAATGTTTTTTTCGCGCCATCCACCAATGTCCTCGACAGCAAGAAATCCGCCATAAGTTATGAGAGTGATAATTACCATTGGGGCGATGAAAATAGCCAAGTAAAGCAATAGGTATGGGAGTGCAATTATGAATGGAAAATTGGATAGTATTCCCCCTGCAACAAAATAAGGTCCGGCAGTGCATGGTGTGAGGAAAAAGCTTACTATTAATCCAACTAAAAAAGAGCCAAGTAATACTGACCTTTCTCTTAAAATTTTTGCTGTTCTGCCTTTTTGCATTATTCCACAGCCAGGGCAGTCTTCTTCTTTCTGGTCTGCCATTCCAACGCTTGCAAGTAAACCCTTCATTTTTGGCCGCCAGCTTTGCGGAACCTCCATTATAAAACCGCCTCCACCATACCATATAGCGTCTTTTATGTTCACTATTCCGAGTATAATTGCAATCAGGGCGAGTATGTTGTAGAACCATGTTCCCCCAATCTGAGAAACTCCCGTCAGGAATTTGAATCCGAATATAATTAATACCCCAAAGAAAAGGTACATGAGGAATATGGCGGCACTAAAAGATAATCCTGCCTGCAGTGCTTTGCCCCTTTTTTTTGGGAACCTTGTTAGTATTGCAGTCATTAATATTACTAATACCGCTAGTTCGCAGGGGTTTATTGCGTCAACAGCAGCTAAGCCTAACAATTGGGGCAGGGAGATTTCTCCTCCGGAAGCCGAACCCAAATCGATTTTATCCGGGCATTCGGCACCTGTTTCAAGATATCTTTCTATTTGAGGTTCTGTCTCCTCTATTATTGGGGTGTCGCCGAGAATCCATTGGTCTCCTATAAAAAGCACTGGAACATGGCCCCAAACCTCTTCGTCAACATCATATTTTTGGTATAATTCGAGAATAAGCTCCTGCTCCAAATTTATGTTCATGCTGTGCAATTCAAAATTCGGGTATTTTGCCTCAAGTGTTTCCAAATGCGCGCTTGCTTTTGCGCAGTGAGGGCAGCCTGGGCCGTAAAAAAAGTAAGCGCAAACAGTGTTTTCCTGTGCATAGGCATTGCTAAGCAGAAACAGGAGAAATATTGCCAACAAGAAGCGTTTTTTCACTAAAACCACGGTATAAATCTTAAAAAACAAAATTTTTTAAACTAATTTTTAATGAACATATGCTCTAAATACTTTTAAACTTTTCGTTAATATCAGGCTATTTGCTTTAATTCTTTTTTGATTTTCCTAAAAATTTTTTTAATTTCCCCTGCTGCTTTTCCATTGTTTTCTAGGACAGGTTTCAATTCCACAATGGATTCAACTACCTTTTTGTCGTAAGAAATTTTTCCCAGCAGATTTTTTCCTGCAAATTTCCCTATTTTTCTGCTGAACTCTTTATTTATATCCCGCTGATTGATTATTATGCCAAATGGAATTTTAAAGTGGTTCGCAACACAAAGCACTCTTTTCAAATCGCTCAAGCCGCTTGGAGTGGGCTCTGTAACGAGAACGGCAAAATCCGTATTCACTATTGATGCAGTTACTGGGCACCCTATTCCCGCAGGTGCATCGAGTATTGTAACCTCTTTTTTGGATTTCCCTGCTTTCTCGCGGATTTCTGCCACAATTTTGCCGCTTCCCGCGTTTCCCGGAAACAATTGTGCCCCGATAACCTCAAAACCGAATTTTGTTTTTGCTTTTTGAAGCACTGCGTTTTCAACTTTTTTCATTTCAATCGCATTTTCAGGGCAAACCAGATTGCAGGCGCCACAGCCGTCGCACAAAAAAGGGTTTACCTTAAAGCCGCCTGCAGTTTTTTCTATTGCGCCTGACTTGCAAACTCCAGCGCACCTCCCGCATTTGCTGCATTTCTCGTGAATAATTTCTGCGCTTTCACTGACACTAATTGTTTTTCCGGAACTCATTTTTTTGACTCCGAGCCACAATCCCAGGTTTTGTGCGTCAACATCACAGTCAACCGCAACAACACTTTTTTCCCTTGAAAACAGAATTGCCAGGCTGCTTGCAACCATGCTTTTTCCGACGCCGCCTTTTCCTGAAGCCACTACAATGTTCACAGCAGGCCCTCCAATTTTTTTATTTTTCCTGTACTATATGCTTGGATTATTTTTTTGCTGTAAGGAATTTCTTTTGCAATTTTCACTCCAAATTTTTTTGCAATTCTTTCAATAAGCGCCTTTTTTCCGACATTTGCTTTGTTGATTATAACCTCTGTTTTTAAGCCAAGCTTTTCCAGCAATTCTAAAATCAGTGCAAGATCATGTTCTCCCAATGGGGTGGGCTCTGTAACTGCAAAGCATTTATCTGAATTTATTACTGCGGAAACCACAGGGCAGTGCATTCCAGCTGCAGAATCAATAACCAGAAAATCGGCCCCAATTTTTTTTGCAAACTTTTCTGCAAACTCCCGTGTTTTCTGCACTATTCCCGAGGTTTCAATTGTTTGGGGGTTGCTTAAGCCTGAAACAAGCCACAGATTTTCATTAATTTTACTTCTAAATATTTCTCCGGTTTGCTTTTTCTTTGTTCCAATCGCCTTTTGCTTGCAGGCTATAATGCATGCTCCGCAGGCATTGCAAACGTTCTCAACAAAAACAGGATTTTTCCCCTTAACCCAAAATATGGCATTTTGCCTGCAAATTCTGCTGCACTCGCCGCATTTTAAGCACTTTGACTCGTCCAGTTTCGGGTATTCTCCGAAAATGTTTTCCTGCTTTTCTAGTTTTGCCCCCAAAAGCAGATGATCGTTTGGGCATTCTACATCAGCATCACATAAGACAACTTTGGATTTTTCCGCGAGCTTTAGGGAATGCAAAACAGAAAAAGTGCTTTTTCCAGTTCCCCCTTTGCCTCCTGTTACGGCTATTTTAATCATTTAAAAAACCTTAAACTCCTTTATATTTTGCATTAAATCTTTTTTATTAATGTTAAAGAGATGCGTTTTGCATTTGCAGTCCGAACACCCGAATTTTTGAATTGCCTGCCCTTTTTCCAAAAAGCGTTTTGCTGTTTCACACTCCAATTTTTTTTTGCTTTCCATGTAAAACGCCTTTTCCAATGAAACGTTTTTGTTCTCCAGCAGATAATCAATGTGCCAAAAATTTTTCTTTTTTGTTTTAAAATGCCTTGCTATCCTGTGCTCAAGGGAATTCATTGCGCTTCCAATATAGGCGTAATAACCTTTTTGAAAAAAAATTTTTCCTAACGCGCCTACGGGTATTTCCAAATCCTTTCCAACGCTTATTAGCAGGGTGTATGTTCCTTTCATGTTTTTCACTCATTCCCCGTGCCCGTCTTCTTTTTTGATTCCATACCCTTTTCCGCTTCCGGGACTGCAAGCACTTTCTTTCCCCTGTAACTGTGAACCCGCAAATTTTTTTAGGGCTTCATCAACACTTCCTTCCACGCCCAAGATCGGTTTGATGCCGTATTCCCTGAAAAATTCCTGCGCCTTAAATCCAGCGCCGCCCGCAATTAAAACTTTTACGCCCTGTTCGTGCAAGAATTTTGGGAGCAAACCAGTGGCGTGCCCCGGATTTGGAATTACTTCTTTGCTTGTAATCTTGCCCCCCGTGATTTCTGCAATTGTGAATTCTGGGCAGCGCCCAAAATGTATTGAAACAAAACCATTATCAGTTGAAACAGCGACTTTCATTTTTTCACCTCCCCGCCCTGGCTCTTCCTCTTCTTCTCCCCGCGCCTCTTCCAAAGCCCCTGCCTTTTCCCATTCCAAAGTGGCCTGGAACAGAAGAAACAGTGAGCTCTTTTAATTTTCCTTCGAGCATTTTCTTTACTGCATCTTTAACGCTCATTCCTGTTGCCTGAAAAATCTTTATGCCCGATTGTTGAAGTACAATAAATGCGTTTGGGCCAATGTTCCCTGATATGATTGCTTCAACTCCTTGGCTTGCTATTTCCTGTGCCGCGGCTATTCCTGCTCCGCCGCCCGCATAAACTGCTTTGTTTGAAATAAAAGAGTGATTCTTAATTTCTTTGTTTTCAATTTCTATTATAAGAAATCCGGGGCATCTCCCAAACATTGGATTCACGTTTTGCTCAATATCGTTTGATTCTGCGCTTACCGCTACCTTCATTTTTTCACCTTTTTGTATTGTTGTTTCTCTATTTTAGCATCAACTCTGTTTTTTTTAGTTTTAATCGTGTTCTTCGAACATTTTGTCCTGTGTCTTGTCTTTCTTTCGAATGTATTCCATTAACATTGCCACGTGCTCTTTTTCTTCATCTCTGTTGTGCTCCAGAATTTTTTTGAGTTCCGCGTCCTCTGTTGCATCAATTCTCTGCTGGTACCAGTTTACTGCCTCGAGTTCCTCTATAAGGCTCTGCCTTGCCCTGTTCATGTCCATTGTTTCTTTTGAAAGTTTTTCCAACGGTTCATGGTATTCCATATTGACTCCTCCTTTTCATATTTTTTTGCATTTGCATTCAGCGCAATTTTTTATTTTTTCTTCAATTTCTATTTCAAGCGATTCGCTGAATCCGACAACTGCATTGTCTCCAATAAATGTTACCGGAACAAAATTTAACTCTATCCCGTAAATGTCTGCAAGAGAGTAGGCTTTTGCGTTGTTTTCCGCTGTTCCTGTAATAATTTCCCGGACCTCCAAATCCGGGTATTTTTTCTGCATTTCTTTTAAAAATTCTTTTTCTGCGAGACAGGGTGCGCCAATATTATTGTGTACAAAATAAAGGCAGAGCAGTGCTTCATCTGTGATGTTTCCCGAATTTTTATCTGTAGTGTTTTTGTTGTTGTCGGGAGTTTCATTGGCATTAATCCCGTTTTCGTCATTATTCCGGTCAGGCGTGTTATTCGGAATCAGGCTATTAATGTCATTATTTTGGCCTGTGTCTGGCGGTTCAGGGCATCCTGCCAAAATAACAAAGAGAACCACAACTAGGGGGATAACCTTTTTTTCCATTTATTTTTCACCAAATAATTCCAGCAAATTTTTTAGGTTTTTTTCTTTTATGGTTTTCATTTCTACAAAATTTTCCTGCAGTGCATAAAACGCCCCGCCTTTTTTCATTTCATGCGTTGTCAAGGGAACATCGGCCTTGTTTTTGGTTAATAACTCTGCTGTCAAAATGCCTTTCCGCGAATCTGATTTTGCGTGCGGATTTTCAATTATTCTTGTTTCAAGAACTCTGTTTGACTTTTCGTTGTTTGTTGCCTTGAATAAACAAAAATATTTTGCGCTTCCGAATTCGGAAGCAATTTTTGAGTCCATCCGATTTTCTAAAATTGGGACAGCATACTCCAAAACATCTTTTTTTCTGTATTCCACATCAAGCATTATCTTGTCTATGCGGGGCAGAGCCTGCCTTATTTTTTCTTCGCATCTTTTGTGGAGCTGGCTGACTTTCTTCAAATCCTTTAAATTGGTTTCCAGCTTTAAATCAACAAAAACATATCTTCCCGAGTTTCTTGCGGTTATCTCTTTTATTTTTACGTTGCCCTGCTGTAAAACAATTTTTTCGATTTTTCGCATTGTTTTGTAATCAATTGAAGCATCCAGAAGAACTCTTGCTGAATCAACAAATATTTCAAAACCCGCCTTAAAAACAAGCAGCCCGATCAAAAATCCTATCAGCGGGTCTGCAACAGGAAACCCTGCAAAGCTCAGCACTACTGCGGCTACTGCCCCGACTGTGGTATAAACATCTAACATTGAATGCTTTGCCTCGGAAAGCATGCTCGGGCTGTGTTCTTCTTCCGCAACTTTTTGCTTGTATTTTGCAAGCGCGAATGCAATTACAAGGGCAATTAAACCGATGGCAATTGGCATTATTTCAGTTATCTGCTCTGCGGAACCAAATTTTTCAAACGATTCAATCAGGATTTCCGCGCCTGTCCAGAATATGATTAGTGCAATGAACAGGCTGACAAGATTTTCAAGCTTGTATAACCCGTAGGGGAATTTTTTTGTTTTCTTTTCGGAAAACCTTATCCCGAAAAACACTGCAATGCTTGTGATTATGTCTGTGAAAGAGTGTATTGCATCTGCAACCAATGCTATTGAGCCAAAGGTTACCCCTGCGAAAAACTTTATTGCCGCTATTAGTGCGTTTCCCGCACTTGATATTATCGCAGTTTTTTCCAGCCTGTTCATTTTACCCTCCTGCTGTTACCTTGTCATCTGGCTTCCGCATTTCGGGCATTTCTGTTCAAAACAGGGCATGCCCCTTGTGTGGGGCGCTGTTGCCCCGCATTTTGGGCAGACACAGTTTCCGCCGGGGCCTAAGCCAAAACCATGCATTCTGCCGCGTCCTCTTCCGTTAGGCATTTTTTACGCTCCTTTTATTTTTCCAATTCCTGGATTCTTTTTTTGATTTCCTTCATTTCATTTTCAAGACTGTTTAATTCCTGTTTAAGGAAATTTTTTTCTTCTTCGTTGTTTTGTTCTTGGTACGCATAATTCTGCTGTACCAGGTAATCATTTGGAAAGCCTGCCTGTTTTGCTCTCAATCCAAATCCTCTGCCGTATCCCTGCCCGCGTCCGAATCCTGCTCCGAATCCTCTTCCAAATCCGCGTCCGTATCCCGGGCCAAGGCCTCTGCCCTGCCAGTATCCTCTTCCAGGCCCGCGTCCGTAAAAACCTGCTTGTGCTGGGTTTCCTTGCGGATCAACTGGCCGGCAATTTCTGAATGTTCCAAACGGTCCTGTTCCGTCTCCTCTCGGCATGTTTTATCTCCTCCTTGTTATTTTGTAGGTTCCGCCTTCTATTTTTATTGCTTTTCCGTTTATAAGTGCGTCGGAAATTTTTTTGCCTGCAGAGCTGAATATCCTCCAGAATGTTGTTCTGCTAACCTGCATTTTTTTTGCTGCTTCTTCCTGTTCAAGTTCATTTAGGAATTTTAGCTTTAACGCTTCAATTTCTTCTATGCTTAGGCACACTTCTTCAAGTTCGGATAACGGGATTGCCCGTGGCTTGAAATATGTGGTTTCCGGTTCTGCTTCGACAAAGCGGTTTTTTTTCGGGCGGACCATAATGAACATATGCTCATAACTTTATTTAAACCTTTGCCTTTAAGCCCTTTTTTCCAAAAAATATATTATAACGCCGATTCCTACAAATGCGAGCGTAATTCCCACTTCTATAAAAGAATATTCAAATAGCATGCAGAAAGATGCTGCTGCTCCCAAGCCAGCAATTACAGGAAAATTCCCTATGTTCGCTGGTTGCCTGAATGTTGGGAAATACTCTGCATTGTGATAGCGCAGGAATATTAGCGCGAGGTTGACTGCAAGGAATGTGACAAAAACCATAAATGTAGTGGCTTTTGCAACTGCAGTAATGTCCCCCAAAAAAACCAGTGCAATTGCGCCTATCATTGTGGATAACACGGCAATGTATGGTGCGCCTGTTTTATGGTGTGTTTTTAGGAAAATTCTCGGCAAGTCATGCTTTTCAGCCAGCCCATACAACAGGCGTGATGTCACAATTAACCCCACAAGTACTGTTGAGAGCATTGCAAATAATGCAAAGCCCATTAGCACAAACCCAAATTCTGGATTAACTGCTTTTGCTGCAACTGCTGCAAGCGGAGCGCTTGTTTCGCTGAGTTCTGTGTGAGGAAGAATGCTTATAGCGCTTATTGAAAGCAGTATGTATAGTATGCTTGAAATTGCAATGCTTGCGAGGAGCGCGCGCGGGAGTACTTTTGCAGCCTGCTTTGTTTCCTCGCCGAATTTTACTATTGCCTCAAAGCCAATGTACGCAAAGAAAATAATTGACGTTGCTCCTATCACGCCTGAAAAACCGTTTTTAAATTCAAAATAATTTATGCTTCCAAGGTGCGGCAAACCCAAAAAAATTACGATTAAAACCCCAGTTATTGAAATAATTGTGAAGATAATATTTACTTTTGCGCAAACGTCAACTCCAAGCAAATCGAGCAGGCTTAGGGCAATTATCAGGCTTATTGCAATCAATATTACGGGCATTGGAATTATTGTTGTCAGGTATCCCGCAAATCCCAGTGAAACTGTTGATGCCGCTACAAAGCCGCAGACTATTACAAGCCAGCCTACTATGAAAGAGAGCCACTTTTTTTTGGAAGCATGGTTGACATAATCGGCTTCAGCGCTTGCACTCTGGTATGCTGAACTCAATTCCGCATAGCTCAGCCCAGTAAAACTCGCGATTATTGCCCCTAAGAGAAAGCTCAGCCAGATTCCATTGCCTGCAACTCCTGTTGCCTCGCCTATAAGCGCGTATATTCCAGCGCCCACAATGAGGCCTACGCCGTACATTGTGAGGGTAAAAAATCCGAGTGTCTTGTGCAAAGCCATTCAAACCAATTAAGAAAGGGGTTTTCCAATTTATAAGCTTTTTTCTAAGAAAACTGCTTCCTGTTCTCTACGCTTTCACTTTTGCAGGTAAACTGTCTGGCTTGGGAATGCAAAGTCCAGCTTTTCCTTGTCAAAGCGTTCTTTTATTTTCATGTTTATTGCATCGCGCACCATTAGAAAATTGTCTTTGTCTTTAATGTAATAAATTAGGAGAATGTTGAGGCTTGAGTCCTTGAATTCTGAGAATGATATGATGGGATTTTTTTCACATCTCTTGTCTGA
Source organism: Candidatus Iainarchaeum sp. (assembly GCA_016931555.1). Classification (GTDB taxonomy): domain Archaea; phylum Iainarchaeota; class Iainarchaeia; order Iainarchaeales; genus JAFGEM01. Next base: position 12,452 of record JAFGEM010000098.1, read on the forward strand.
CTCAATTATTTCCTTTAAAATCTGTTTTGCCTTTTCAAGTTTTTTTGATGGAGTATCATACGTCAATCCAATGTTTACAAGTGTTTTTCTTGTTGGCTCCGAGGTAATGTTTACAATTGCGTTTCCCGTTACCTTTGAATTTGGGATTGTTACAAGCCGCCCATCCAAATTTCTGAAGCGGCTGTGGCGCAAGCCAATCTGGTCTGACTTTAGAATATCCCCGTTCAGGTCAATAAAGTCTCCGACAACAAAAGGCTTGCTCGTAAAAATGCTTAAGCCCGCAAACACATCTGCGATAGTCTGCTGTGCGGCAAATGCTATTGCAAGGCCTCCAATTCCAAAGCCCGCGAGTATTGCTGTTACATCGTATCCAAAATTGCTTGCAATTGCAATTAGCGCGAGTGCAATAATAACTAATTTTGCAACTTTGTTGATTACAGGGAGAAGCTGGTCGTCTATTTTTGACCCAGTGGCTTCTGTTAACGGGGCCAAATATTTTTCTATTACTGCCTCAACAATTCGTATTGCAATCCAGGCAGCGGCAATTGTTATTATTACTCCTGTTATGTTGCTGAAAGTACTGGTTTGCTCGGCTGGGATAGTGAGAAAAAAGCTTCCTAAAATAAGGCCCCCGATCAAAAAAATTAGTATTAGCGGCTTTTCAATTACGCTGACAAGTACGTCATCAAACCTGTTGCTGCTTCTTTCTGAAATCCTTTTGAACCTTTGTATTACAGTAAAATCAACAAGCTTTCCAACAACCAGGGCAATGCCTATAGTTGCCATAAAAAGAATCCACTGCATTAAAGTGTTGCCAAAGAAAACAGCATCTAAAAATTCTAAAACCATGATATACTACTAAAAAACCAAAAGCATTAAAAATTATGTTAAGGGTGTTTTTTCAGTCAGTGCGGCTTTTTTTATTTTTAATTCCCCCGTAAATTCGTTCCGCATTATTTTCTCTGTTTCACACAGCACAATTCTATTTTTGAAGAACGGCGCGTCCAAAACAAGGCTTTCAAATTCGCCCCCTTCCCCTGCAATGTTCAGGCCCATTTTTTTATCCAATTCTCCAAGAATTTTAATTTCTTTTCCAGTTATTCTTTTCCCGAGCCAATTTTCATCCAAACCCAAAGCAGCAATCTTGGTAAAAACAAATTCGAATTTTTCCTGCAAGAGCTCTTTCATTACATCCCACTGTTTTTTGTGCCACAAGGGAGAAAATACTTTCAATCCAAGCTCCTCTGCAATTTTTTCAATTCTCTCTTTTTGATAATTGCTGAAAAGCGCGCCAGTAACAATTCCTGACAAATTAAATTCTTTCTTTGCACGCCCAATCAAATTTTTCAAATCTTTCAATTCCTTTTCTTTTTCCCCCAAAGTGTTCCCGATTATCAGAGTAATCCCAATTGCTCTGGATTGCAATTCAAGAATTTTGTCATCGGGCTTGTGGAACATGTGTGAATCAGGGTTTTTTGTCTGCATTGAAATCAGGCACGCTATTCCAAAGCCCTGTTTTTTCATCTCCCATAACGCAAGGCAGCTGTCTTTGCCTCCCGAGAATAATGCTCCCAGGCGCGATTCTGCACGTGTTTTTGAATGCTGTTTCATGTTCCCTGGGTTTTTTTGCTTTGAAAGTGATTCTAAATACACGCTTTTGCGCTTGAAGCCTTTTGTTTTTGCAAGCTTTGCAATTGCCTTGTCTGTGTTGCTGCCATACTGCGCAGCAAGCTTTTTCCGCAAAGCAAATTTCTTCTGCAAGCCAATTTCTATTGCAGTTTCTCGCAAAATAAATTTGTTTTTCCCCCCAACAATCTTCATTCTATTTGGGAGGCTTAATGCAAATTCAACAATTTTTTCATCCAAAAAAGGCGTACACAATTCCAACCCAAAATGTTCTGCAATTGCCCTGCAATGCAATGCCTCGTTCTCAAGCATTTTTTCAAAAGCATTTCTGCAGTCTTCCTCCAAATTTTTGCTTTCAAAGAAACGCGCATAGCCCGCAAACAATTCGTCCGCTCCAATTCCCGAAACAATTTTTTTTGCCCCCTGTTTTTTTGCTGCAGCGCAGGCAGTGTAGAATGGGAGTGATGCTCCGAGATAAACGGGACTCAAGTTATGTATAAGTTTGATTGTTTTTTTGAGATTTTCCTCTGCCTCTTTAATTTCAATCCCAATTTCTTCGAGCTTTAGAAAATATCTTTCTGCGATTTCTTTCGCATAACCCAAATCCCTTGGATTTGAATTCATCTTTACATAAGCAAAATAACACTTAAAATCTAGCTTTACTTTTTTCATTAAAAGCGCAAGCAGAGTAGAATCAACCCCCCCTGAAAACATTAACCCAATTTCCGATTTGGGGATAGCCTCAACGCTTTTTTCAAGCAGCTTAACCAATTTTTTCTTTTCATTTTTCATAATAGACTTGTGCCTGCGCAACGCTTTAATTGCTTTCTTGCCCTCGAAATTTTATTTTCTTTATCCTATGGTTTTTGCACGTAAAAATTATTGCATCTGCCTTTGATTTCTCATAAAGCACCATAAACGGAAGCCAGTGCTTTACAAACTCTTTAATCTGTGCATTTGTCATTCCCTGCCTCTTTCTTTTCCGCAATCTTTGCTCTTGTTCTATTCTCCACTCAATAGTCCACTCAATTCTCTCAGGAACAATCACAGCAACAAAATCCAGTCTTGAAAAAACCCTTTTGTATTCCCCAAGAAATGCTAGGGGGCCAGCAAAATCATCCCCCTTTAAACCCAATTCTCCAACTGTCCTGTTCACAAAATTATTTTTTTCAATCTCCCCCAAAAAATTTTTTATTTTTATTTTTGGCAAACCAATCCAACAGCCGTCCAGAATAAAAAAATCCACTCGCCCAGAGACCTTTCTAATGCGCTTGCTGATTTTCCCGAAGCCATTTTTCGCACTCTTGTCAAAAAAAGGCAAATCAAAACTCTTTCCTTTCTTAGCTTTTTCCATCACATTTTCCAGAAGCTTTATTCTGTGCGTGCCAGGTATGCCGCGTGCAATCTGATACAATGGATTTCCCGGATACTTTTTCGCGAGCCTCTTTCTCTCTTTTGCGCTCTTGTAAAAATCATCAAAAGAAACTCTTACAACCTTAAAATTCATCTCCCGTAAAACAAGTTCTAAAAGCACGCCCAGGCTTGTTTTGCCTGTTCCATTGCCCCCTCCAATTCCAACAAAAAAAGTTTTTTTTCTCCCTCTCCTGCGCAAAATATTTTTTATTATCTTTAACCTAGCCAGAAACTCTTTTTCACTAATGCGAACGCCTGTTTTTTTCATGAACGCTCTTTTGATTGATTCAAACGTTTGCAAACAATTTTTTTCTTTCAGCATTTTTTTCACAAAAAAAATAAAAACAGCGGCTTTTTAGTCTGCTGCTGGTTCTGGGCCATTGTTTCAGCATCCTGCCTGTGTTTTCCAAGCCAGAACTTTTTGCATGAGCGCAGCCATTTCTAGGTTGCCTGATTTCCACTGCGCAATATAACTCATCAGAGCTATCATATCAACACAATCCATTCCCTGAATACAATTTCCTGAGCCGTCACACTGCTTTGGAGCTGCACAGCTCTCATCATTTCCTCCGTTTGGAACAGGATTTTCTCCGCACCCATTGGAGCAGGTTGGCTCATAACACGGGTTGTCGGGGCAACCAACATTGTCGGGAGCGCAATTCTCCCCTGCTTCGCATGTTCCGTCGGGAGCGCCGCCATTGCATGTTGTTGCTCCCTCATATTGCAGCACAAGCGTGTGCATGCTCAATTGCACTGGAATGCTGAGTATTCCTCCTGTTGCAACAACTCCAGTTTGTGCTATGCCGTCTTTTGTGTAACTGTAATCCCCGTCTGAAACTCCTGTTATTGTAAAAGTAGTTGTTCCTCCCGCTGCATCTGGATAATCATTTCCAATGGCAATATTATAATTCTCCCCTGTTTTTTTGAGAACAACATTTGTATTTAATGTGGAATTTATTTGCAATGACCCAAATAGTATTTGTTTACCTCCAATCATTGCCATTAAACCATTATTTGGGTTGGCTACTGCAATTTTTGCGTCTGTTGTAATTCCCTGGCTTGTTACACTTGCACTTGTCTTGTTTCTAATTATTTTATCGTCTCCCACACTAAACCCTGAAACACTTGTTTCATTGAATTTTGTTACTGTGGGCAGACTTACTCCGTCACCACTGCTTGTGGGATAAAGCAGTGCAAAAAACTGTGCTTCTGCCCCTGTTTTTCTTAGGCGCAGTGATCCTCCGGATTGCTTTTGTATCCCGCTGGGTTCTGCAAGTATAATATGCAGGTCTTCGTTGCCCCCTTCAAACCGGTATGTTGCGTTTCCCGAATCCTGTATTGAAAACTGGTTTTTGCTCGGCCACAAAATCCAGTCATAATCATGTGAGGAAGAATCTTTTTTGTAGTCATCCAGAATTACAAAGAAGTTGGGTCTGATGTATAATATAGAGCGCCGTGCTTTTTCTGCGCTGCCCCAAGCATTACTCAAATCTGCGCTGACATAATCGAGATAATCAGAGCGTATGAAATCATCAATCTGTGCAAGCCTGTCCTGCCCGTCTTTTCCGCAGAATACCTGAATTTGGTTGTCAATTACTACTGTGTTGTGGTTTGTTGTCAAATCTCCTGATTGAGGACAGCTTCCGCTGTTTGTGTAAGTCTGCTCGTTTACAAAATGCCGTTCATATGCATTCAAAAATATGGAGCCCTGGTCTGCGTCTGATTTGCCTCCGCTTCCAACTATTCCTGCCTTCATTACAAGCTGCACATCATCAAAGTCTTCGAAGCCTGAGCGCATTATGGCCATTCCTCTTTTGTAGAAAGCTTCCGATTTTGGGAGTGTTGCGTTGGGAGAAGCAGGCTGTAATGAGTCATCATAAAGCAGGAAAGCATATTTTGTTCCCTCAAAATAGTTTCTTGTTGCGTTTTTTCCAAGAGTGTTTATGTGGTACCATTGTGCTAGGGTATTCCTGTTCACTGTTGCTACCATTGCTGGGAATGCCCTGTCTACCATTCCGCTTCTGCAAATGTCATTGTCACAGCCCCAGCTCCCGTAAAGTGCAAAGTGTTCCCTGTCTGGCTCGAGCATGTAAATGTGGGCAATTATAGCTTCATCCATTATTTTCTCGTATTTTGCTTCCATTGAACCATTTACCCTTTTGTAGTTTCCCAAAAATCTTAGCACATCATCTGTGACTCCTTCCCCGTAATGCCCTATTGGCCTTGGGGGAAAGCCGTCTGCAAAATTTTTTTCAACATAAAATTTGTCTATTTGGCGGAATGATTCAGCTGTCCAATATTCTGCATAAGTATGGTCTCCATAATTTGCAAGCCCTGCATTTCCCAGCGATTCTTGGAATAAAGAGAGCCAGTCATAGCGCGACCATACAGAGTCTCCAAGGGAAACCATAAACATTTCATGCCCGCGTGCATCAAGAATAAGCCTTATCTCTTCTCTCTGTGAATCATTCAGATAAGGATAGAGCCAGTCATACCAAATAGAGAGCTGTGTCAAATAGTTTCCCCAGTCAGTGTCAAGCCTTTGTTCCGGAAGCTCCCCGCACTCGTAATGGTGGTTTGCAAAATACATTAATGCATTGACTCCACAGTCAATATAATTCTGCTTGTTTTCAAAAATTCCTTTCAGTATTGTGTGATTCATAAAGTGCCTTGTGAAGAACAAATGGCTGTCACATACTTTTGATGCTGAGCCGCAGACACTGTTGTACTGGTCTGGAAGTGGCCAGCTTGGTTCGCTGTTGGTTTTGTTGTCATTTATTCTTGCGAGGTCGCTGCTGCTGTAAAATAATTTTGGGTGTGTTTCGCTGCTGGGTTCTCTAGTAAAGGGGTAATGCCTTACTGGTGAAATCCAGCTTTTCCACATATGATAGCTATGGTTGGAAGTGTTTGCAACTCTGAACCTGTGTGTTCCTGCATCCAGGTAAATGAGGTAATGGTAAAATCCAATGTTTTGTTTCCAGAGGTTTACCCAGCCCCCTGTTCCAGGGACTATTTGCGGGCCCCGATCTTCGTTCATTGCGGAAAGCGTTATCCAGTCTCCAGTGTTTTTGTATGATGGTACCCCCACATGTGTTGAATCGGAAAAACCAGCGAAGGAAAGAATATAGTGTCCTGTTCTCGGCGCTGTAAAATCCCATTCAACTGTGCCTCCTTCAATAAAAAGCTGTCCTGGGTATCCCCAGCCCCCGCTGAATTGATGCCCTCCTGTAATGCCTGTATTGTGGCTGTCCATGCTATCCTGCGCCAAAGTGTTGCTAAAAAAAGCCAAGTCATCTATTTTTTCGCTGAATGCTATTTCCGGAGCCTCTTGATTTACTGAAATGCAGCTTCCATCATCCGCGCCGTTTTCACAGTCATCGTCAAGGCTGTTTCCGCAGATGTCTATCATTAAGCAGCTTGTGTCTTTCGCGTGTGCAGGTGCAACAATAAACAGTACAAGAATTATTGCAAGGATAAAATTAATTTTCATATTATTCTGTATAAATGGTTTTACCCCTTAATATACTTTTTTTATGCCAGAATAACAAGTGTTGCGCCCATTACTGCGCTTCCAAGCAAAAACCCAAATGTCATTAAGTGTGTGTTGTTTTTTGCGTAATGCATTGCTGTTGGCAATAGTTCGTCAATGCATATGTAAACCATTATCCCTGCAACTATTGCAAGGCTTGCTCCAACAAGCTCTGCTGATAAGAAGGGCAGTAATATTAATGCGCCTATGAGTGCGCCTATGGGCTCTGCCAATCCAGAAAGAAAGCTTGCCCAGAGCGCTTTTCTCTTTTTTTTTGTTGCGAAGAACATTGGTATTGCAACTGCGACTCCTTCTGGAATGTTGTGCATTGCAATTGCAATGCTAGTTATCAAGCCCAATTTTAGTGATTGCAGGTTTCCTGCTAATACTGCAAAGCCCTCTGGAAAATTGTGTATTGCAATTCCAATTGCAGTAAATGAACACAGTTTTATAAGTGCAGTATTTTTTGTTTTGCATTTCACTGCCTTCTCCATAATATACTCGTGTGGGACAGAGTAATCAATCAGAAACGCGATTGTTGCTCCTCCAAAAAAACCGATTAGGGCGTGAGCGTATCCAATTGTTTCTATTCCTGCAGGCAGCAATTCAATAAAAGAGATTGTTATCATTACGCCCGTAGAGAACGCGAGTGAAAAAGAAAGGTATTTTGGTTTCAATTCTTTTATAAAAAAAACCACGAACCCGCCAATTACTGTAGACAAGCCTGCAAAAGTTGCTAGGATTAAACCCAAAAATACTGCATTCATCTGGGATGATTAGTGGAAAAATATTAAAAAAGCCAGCGGATTATTCCAAATATGATTTGAGTGTTCTTGTAAACGCCTTTTTTGTGCTCCCTGTTTTGCCCTCTGTGACAAGTTGCATATGGGGATAGGCAATTTCAATGTCTCTTGTTTTTTCCACTGCATCCAAAATGTTTTTCACTATTTCATGTTTTGTTGCGCGCACAAAGTTCAGGTCAGTTTGGTACATTATGCTTATGTCTATTGATGATCCCCCGAGAGCCATCTGCAAATCAGGCTTTGGAATTTCTATTTCCGCAACTGTTTCCGCGCTCTTGAGCCTTTCAATATTTTCTTTTACCGCATCTTTTACAATGCCTTTTTGTATTCTTTTGGAGGCCTGTTGCATTAGTTTTATTGCTTCGCCCCAGGATTTTTTGTCTGCTTTTGATTTTGGTTTTTGGGGCTTTAAATATTTTTTTATTGTTTCAAAAGCAGTTTTTTCCATTAATTCCAAGGCTTTTTTCCAGTTGCTCTCATATGTAATTGAAACAAACACTTCATCTGAGTAGAGCCCTTCTTGCCTTGAATAGTTTAGCACTGGATTTGTCAGTATGAATTCGTTTGGAAGCGTAATTATTTTCTGGCTTTTCTCATGCGTGTTGGGCCGTGTTCCCTGTATGCGCGTGTACATTGTGTGAATATCCACAACATCTCCGCGCACTCCCGAGACTTCGATTCTGTCCCCGATGTTGAATGGGTTTGAAACTATTATTGAAATCCAGCCAACAAAGTTGAGTATGGGCTTTTGCAGTGCAAATGTTATCCCAAATCCAATAAGGCCTATTGATGTTAGCAGTGCCCCAACATCCTTGAAAAAGCTCGCAAGCAAAAGCACTAGAACAAGAAACCATATTGCATAGGAGTATATTTTTAGAATAGTTTTTGCGCTTTTCCTGTTTCTTTTTTCTAAATATTTTCCTAGAAAGAACCTTGACAGCAGTATAAATATTTCTGTTCCGACGAGCAGCAGTATTATTTTTGTTATAGTTGGCATTATTTCTGATAGTGGCCTTTCAATTACCTGTTCCTCTATTATCTGTATTACCATGTTCCCATACAGGAAAAGAAATGTTGCAATTATGCCTAAGGCTATTATTGTGGCAACCAATATCAAGGGCTTTTTGAGCCTGCCTCTCTCCATATCTGTCCGACTTATGATACTGCAGTATGTTTAAAAACAGTGCTTTGAGATTTTACTCTGGATTGCATTTTTCGCATTCTTCAGAAAAGCACAGGCATTCCGGTTCATAATACTCGCGCGCGTGCTTGCAGCTTGGGCATTCTTCCGGCGGCTCTGTTCCCGTATGAATGTAACCGCATTTGCTGCACTTCCAAGCAATAGGTTTTTTTCGTTTATAAACTGCCCCATCTTCAACCATTTTCAAGAGTTTTTTGTATCTGTTCTCGTGTCTTTCCTCTACCTCTGCAATTTCTGTAAACAGCTTTGCAACTTCTTTTTTGCCTTCTTTTTCCGCCTGCTTTGCAAATTCTGGATACATTTTTGTGTGCTCGTAATTTTCTCCGGCAATGGCTTCTTTCAAATTTGTTTTTGTGTCGCCAATCCCCTTTAAGTGTTTGAACTCGTCTTTTGCATGCTGCATTTCATTCAAGGCGGTTTCCTCAAAAATCTTTGCAATGTAATGGTATCCCTGTTTGCGCGCTACTTTTGCAAAATAATCATACTTATTCCGCGCCTGGCTTTCGCCTGCAAAGGCGGCTTTCAAATTTTCTTCAGTTTTTCCCATATCCAAAAAACCTCCTTTCTTAAAAAAATTGGGGGCGTAATCATTAAAATTATTTTTTTTTACAAAAAAAGCTTTAATTTTTGGTTATTTGAAGAATTTTTTTGCAATGTCAAGCACTTTTACGTTTATCTGCTTGATTATTTCCGATGGCACTGCGTATATGACTGTTTTGCTTTTCTCTGTGCTGAGCGAGTGTATTGTCTGCAGAGTGCGCAAATATATTCCGCCCTTTACCCTTGTTAATTCAAGGGCTGCTTTCTGCAGGTTTTTCGCTGATTCAAATTCTCCCTGTGCCCTCAAAATTATTGCCCTTTTTTCTCTTTCAGCTTCTGCCTCTTGTGAGATTATTCTAATCAGGCTTTCGGGCAAAATTATTTCCTTCAAATCCACTGATTCTACTTTAATTCCCCAAGGGTCTGTTACTTTGTCAAGTATTTCCTGTATTCTCTTTGCAATCCTGTCCCTCTGCGCAAGAAGCTCATCAAGGCTTGCCTCTCCTATTACTTCGCGCATTGTTGTCTGCGCTAATTGGCTTACTGCATACCTGTAATTTATTACCTCTAAAACAGCTTTTTCAGAATTGCTCACTCTGTAATAAACTACTGCGTTTATCATTGCCGAAACATTGTCTCTTGTCATTATATCCTGTTTTGGAACATCAATTACAATTGTTCTAATGTCAACCTTTATCCATGACTGGAATATTGGAATCACAAGCCTTATTCCTGGATTCATTATTCCAACATATTTCCCCAAAGTAAATTTTACTCCTCGCTCATACTCATTTACAATTTTTATTGACGCGAGTGCCAGTATTCCAAGTATTATCAAGAAAAGCGGCAAAAGAACAATTCCAATTACTATCAAGTCAATCATTTTTTTTCAACCTGTTTTGGTTTTTTATGTTTTGCATAGCCCTCAATAGGCCTTATTGTGTCCAACGGCACAAAAAACATTACCTCGTTTGAGGTATCTGATGCAATATTGTCAAGCTCCTGCAAAGTCCTTAGGTTTAATCCGCCTTCTACGCTGCTTATTATTTCTGCTGCCTTTGAAACAACCTCTGCAGCCATTGCTTCCCCGCTTGCCTTTATTATTGCAGCTCTCTTTATTCTTTCTGCCTCTGCTGCCTTTGCCATTATTGTTTTCATTGACTCCGGCAGTTCAACGTGCTTTAATTCAACTGCCTCTACTTTTATTCCCCATGGGTCAGAGGCCTTGTCAACAATATACTGGATTTTTTTGGATGCCTCATCCCTGTTGCTCAGAACTTCGTCAAGCATCATTTCCCCTATAATGTTTCGCATTGTTGTCTGCGCAAGCTGGTTTATTGCATAGCTGTAATCCTCAACCTTAATTATTGAATTTTGCGCCTCATTCTTCCTTATCCTAAAATAGATTACTGCGTCAACTGTTAGTGAAACATTGTCCTTTGTAATAGGGGTTTGCTCTGGAACATCGCTCACATTGATTCTCAAATCAACAATCCTAAGGCTCTGCACAAGAGGAATGATTACATTGAATCCCGGATTTCGCATTCCACTGTATTTTCCAAATGTAAATAATACCCCCCTCTGGAATTCAAAAACAATTCTTATTGATAATATTGCAAGGAAAAACCATATTATGAGCAGGATTACAAACAATCCAATGTTAAAAAAAGCGCTTGCCAATACGGCTAATCCCAAAATAGCCAGCAGCAATCCCCAAAGTCCCATTATAAAATATACTCTTTAAGGGTATTTAAAGCTTTCTTGCCTATCTTTTTTTCATAATCTCATTTCTTCTTTTGCCTTTTCAGCTTCAATTGTCTCGTAAGCATTTTCAGCCTTGCATGTGGGGCATATTTCGGGCCATGCGTCCCCAAAATGTATGTCTCCGCATACTTTGCATTTCCCAAATTTTTTTCCCATGTCTTTTCCATCCTTTTTATCCTCTTCTTGCTTTGATTCTTTTTCGGCATCTCCTTTTCCGGGAATCTGCCAGTTCTCAACCCGAATTTTTTCTTCTTCAACTCCTATTTCCCGCAAAATTTTTTCCATTGCCTTTGTCATTGGCGGGGGCCCGCACACATACCATATTTTTTCGCCGGGATTTGGAACAAGCCTTTCAATTTTTTCCCTGTCAATAAAGCCTGTTTCTTCGCTCCATTTTTCTGGAATTTCATTCGTAACAGTGTTATACGCCTGAATAGTGGGCAGTGCATTAAGCTTTTCCAACTCTTTTTTGAATATAATATCTCTTGTTGTTTTGTTGCTGTTCAGCAACACTAACCTGTTTTTCATTTTTTTTGCCTGTGCATAACGCAGCGCGGAAATGAATGGTGTTATTCCTGAGCCGCCTGCAATAAAAACAGCGTCCTCTTTTACTGTCTCATCAAAATTTAGTGCGCTTCCTCGCGGTTCTTCAATTCCAAGCGTTTGGCCTGTTCCCAAATCATGCATTGCAGTTGTGAATGCCCCCATGCGCTTTACAGTGAATTCAACAAAATTTTGTGTTGGAGAGCTTGCAAATGTAAGCGGCCTTGTTTCTCCTGCGAATTCTTTTAAATCGGGAATTAAAACCAAAGTGTACTGTCCTGGAACAAATTTTATTTTCTCCTTTGTTTTTAGGCGGAATGTTTTCACGTCATGCGTTTCTTTTTTAACGCTGGTTATTTCTAGTTTTTTCATAGCCGTATAAAATCGAATTGCAAACTAATTTAATTTATTTTGCAATAAAAAAAAGTTAAGGTAATCCGCCCGTTTTTTTCCACTCCAAAAAGTGCCCGAATGCCGCTACTGCCGCGAGTACTGCAACAACTGCAAATATTATCATTCCGACAGTGTCTTCCCTCGCCGAATATCTCATTGCCAAAAAAACCTGCCCTGCAAAAATTATCAGGAAAATTGCTGTTTGAAATAACTCGGATTTCTTTTTTTCCATAAAAAGCCCTCTCTCTGAGTTGCCGCTAGTTTGCTGATTTTACTCGTATCCGTGTGTTCTTGGGTCGTATGCTTCATAGTAAGGTCCTTCAACGCAGACTCCGCCTCTGCATTCCAAATCATCGTTGCAGTAATTCATTGCAGTTAACATTCCAAATGCATCTGTTCCTATCCATTCGCAGCACGGCCCCTCAAAATAACCGCAGTCTCCGGAGTCAGTGCTTGCACTCGCATTTGGATTTCCTGTATCATAATAGGTCATGTTAGGGTCATCGTAAGGTCCGCTTCCGGAATAAGGTGTTCCGTCGCTCCTAAACTGGCTTTCTGCATCATACGGGTCTGGGCAGCCACTGAATGCGATTACTGCAATAATTGCCAGAAAAACTAAAACAGTTTTATTCATGCAATTATTAAGAAGCTAAATAATTAAAAAATAGTGATATTTTTATTTTTTCCACTTGTCTTTGTTTGTGATTCCTATAATAAAAAACACTAAGCCGATTATGAAAAGCGGACTTTCGACTAATATTACATTAACTCCTTCAAGCACAAAATAGCCTATTATCCCAAACGCAACTGAAATAACCATCCGGGAAACTCCTATAGAGAGAAAAAAACCATGTAGTTGGTTTCTTTAGGAGCGCTCCTTCTTTTGTAAGCAACTGCCGCCAATTAAGCAACTGCCGCCAATATTACTCCTATAACCACTGCAATTGCGACAACAGCAACAAGAATCAAGCTAAAATCCATTTTTTATAATTGGTTTTAGTAGAGTAAATATCTTCCGTTTTGGAGTGGAAATCCGTTTCGGCGTAACTTGTTAGTCCTGCCTCCATGCTTTGCAGTTTATTAAGCATTTTATTTTTTTCTCACTCTTAAAAAGTAGTATCCTGCTCCGATTGCAATGAGAATGACTGCTCCTGCGCCGACTGCAATTTCGGGACTTATCCTGCCTGTAACTAGATTGTTTCCTTCATTTCCCCGTGGAGTTTCATTATCCCCAATAGTCTGCTGGTTTTCATTACCTCCTTTGTTGGTTTGGTTGTCTTCCGGAGGGGTTTGGTCCTCTGTATCATCAGAGCCTGTTTCCCCTGTATTATCGTTTTGTTCAGCAGGATTTTGGTCTTCCGGACCGGGTGGCGTTTCTGGGGGCGGAGTGCCATTGTCATCTCCTGGAGGCGTATTGTCTGCCGGAGGTTCTGCACTGCAATCCTCCGGGCATGTTGTCTCATTTTCTCCCAAATCGCTTTCGCATGTTTGGTTGCCGCACACGGCTTCGTTTGTTGCAGGGGGCGGTGTTGCAGGCGGTTCTTCTTCTGGAATTTCTTCCTGCACAGTAACAGTAACCTCTTTCTGGCTTTCGTCAAATTCGTCCGTTGCGTAAACTGTTATTGAGTATGTTCCAAGTTCTGTTGGAGTAAATTCTCCTGTTTCTCCTTCGTCTGTTGTCCACCATTCCCATTCTGGAAAGTCGTTGTCAATCCATATTATTGTTACTTCATCCCCGTCAGCATCTGTTACCACTGTTGTTAGAGTGCAGGGCTCGTTTACTGCGCATGTAACGTTTTCGCTTGTAGCGATTTCTGGAGGGCTTCCTCCAACCATAAAGCTATATGATGCAGCGCCTTCGAGTGCTGGCTTTCCATTGTCCAATGCAGCTATCTGAAAAAAGTAATGGCCTCTTTCTGTTATTGTGTATTCTATTTCTTCCATGTTTTCTTGTCCCTGCGCAATGTCTTCTCCCGCTTCATCGCTCTTGCTCCAAGTGTAGATAAATTCGTCGCCGTCAGGGTCAGAGCTTCCAGCTGCTGAAAGTTTTATTGTTTCGTTTAACGCTTCTTCCCCAGTGACCGTAATTTCGGGATTTGGGCGTGTGTTGCACGATATCCTGTGTATTGTGTTGTTTCCGCCTAAATTGTTTGAAACGTAAATTGAATGTTTGCCCCCATATGCAATGTTGTAACCCGTGGTTTCGCCAATATTTACCTTTCCAAATCCTGCTTCTGCCAATGGTTTTGTAGGGTCTTTTATTCTGAATATTTCTCCGTTTTCTGTTGAAAGGAATACTCCAGACTCGGTTTTTACCAGTTCTTTGAGGATCTGTCCGCCCGGGAGTATAAAATACTGGTTCCAGGTTTGCCCGCTGTCAGTTGACCTGTAAACATAGTCTCCTGCGTTAGTTGTCACTATTGCAAGGTAAGTGCTATTGTTAACCTGCAATACGGATTTGGCTGTCACGCCTGTCTCGTTCGGGAGCCCGCTTGCCTGTGTCCAATTGGTTAAATTGTATCCCGTTGCGTAAAAAATTGCCGGCTTGTTGCTGGTGTTTTTTCCTGCAATAAAAACAGTTCCATTGCTATGCCCCTGTATCTGGCGTATGGTGTCAAGATTGTTGACAGTGGCAATATTGCTGTGGGCTATGCTTCCTGGGCTTCCCCCGACTTTTTTTAAGATGTTGTCAAATTCATAAATCACGTAAAGGCTGGAACTTCCCGAAGAACTGTAAAGGAAAGCATATTTTGGGTTTCCGTTTCCTTCCCTATTTCTGGAATCTGCAAGCTGCCAGTTTACTCCACTATTATAGCTCATGTACATTTGGTCTTTTACTGTATTGTTATTGTAAACGTTGACAATTGCAATCCCGTATGGCTGCTGCATTACAATGTCAGTTGTTTGCGCAGTCGCATTTTCCGAATTGTTGCTGTTCCACAGGCTTGCATCTCCTACTGTGCTTGAATAAAGTATCTTATTTTGGGCAATCTGGCTGCTCTCGGTTCCAAGTATTATGTGCCCAAGTTCATTGCTTTTTATATTTGTTATTATCACATTGTTCGGGACTTCTGTAGTGTTGAATGCTTTGTTTGTCACGTATTCGCACTGGTCTCCAGTGCTTCCAAAAGGAAATGTTTCTGCTCCTGCGCTTGCTGCAAAAATTAAAATAAGAAAAATAACAAAAAATTTACCTATCTTCGGGGTGTAATTCATGTTAGAAATAAGATTTTGCTTATTTAAAAAGTTTTTGTTTCGACCAAACCCATGAGGCGTGCCTTTTTAGTTCCGCCTCCATGATTTGCAGGAATTATATTTACAATTCATATAATTCTTTGATTTTTTGTTTTACTTCCTTGAGTTTTGGGTTGGAGATTTTCCCGATTTTTGCCTCTATCAGTTTCTTGTAGGTTGTCACTGGGTTGTCAACCATTATCTGGCTTTCACTTTTCAGTCGTCCTTTTTCCAAATCTTTTGAGGTTAGTAAAACATCATATCTTGTTTTGCTCCCTTGCGAGGTAATCTTAAGCAAAATTAGGTCGTCTGAGTGCCTGTTGAATTCTGAATTGCTTATCACTAGTGCGGGTCTTCTTTTTGCTCCTATTTGTTCTGAGAACATTAAGTCAGCTACAACGAGGTCTCCTTGTTCAAAATTCGAAGAGTTCATGTGCGTCTTCCCCTTCCTTTGCCCATCTTTTGTAAGCGTAAACTCTCCATGGGTCTTTCTCTGATTCGAGTAGTTTTGCTTTCTCCTCTATCGCCTTTCTTGCTATCTCAGTCCATTTAATTTCCGAGTGCTTTTTCATAATGTCGTGAAGTTCTTTTGGAATCG
>JAFGEM010000099.1 GCA_016931555.1 Candidatus Iainarchaeum sp.
GAGACTAATATTAAAAAAAGAAACCAAAATGCAGCCTTTTTCAAACTGCACTCACTCGCCCGCAGATTAATTGGCAAAAAATGTTATGAACACTGGGCATTAAAATTGTCAAATGCAACCCAATACCAGCCGTTCAAACCCGGCCAACCATTGTCCACTCTAGCACACACACATGGAACCTGCCAGTTTCCCTGGGAAGTATCAAAGTATGCTGCGCCTGCAACGCTTGAATTGCATGCAAAAGGCGCTGTACTCCTGCGCGGCATCTGAATGTAAGTATTGTAAAACCCGCCAATATTGCCATTTTCAAAGTAATTAGCCTTTATTCCTTTTCCCCCGGCAACAAACAATTCATCAGGCTGGGGCTCTAGTTCTTTTGGAACCCAAAAATGAACTCCAAGCCAGTCAATGTTAACCCTTATTTTCGAGCCATATGATTCCGCGCGGGAACGCAGGGAAATCGTACTAGCATCTTTGCTGTTGACAATCAAATTAGCAAGAAGTTTTCCCGGAGTCAATTGCCCGTCAGCGAGCAAAGATTTTATTTGCCTTAACCCTGTCGCCTTGCGTCCTGCCCTAACAAGAACCGCAAGAAGCCTGCTTTTGTCTCTCGGGCGCAAATTAGAATTTTTAATAGCAGTATTTGCCCATTCAAGATGCCGTACCATTGCAGAAGGAGAAACAGGCAAAGGCTTTTGCAAATGATGTATTAACTGTGCATGCGCAACAGCTGAACCCACAATTCTGTGTTCGTCTCTCCGAATGCGCGGCTTTGCCCCGTTAAACTGAAAAGGGCTCTTTCTCATCAACGCTTTCCGCATAATAATTTTAGGTCACTTCTCCTATTTAAAATCGCTATTTTTTGAAGAGAGTATTAGTTGTTTAATTGTTTTGATAACTCATATTGTAGTGCTGGTTTTTTTGGAGGTTTGATTTTGAAAAAACAGGATCTTAAAATACCAATTTTGCTGTTAATTGTATTGCTTGTTGCTGTGCTGACTTTGACAGTGCTTGGCTTGTTAGACCCTCTTATTTTTTGGTTTTTGGCAGCGGCCTCAGCCATCTTTGCATTCATAATACTGCCAAAAATAAAGCAATAAAACAACGCCCACACAGGGACGCAGGGGAAGCTTTTTAAATAGGTTTTTAAAGCTTTTTAAATGCTTTAAATACTATCAGGCATTTAAAAAGGCCTGTTTGTGGGGTGCCTTTGTATGAAATACCAAATTGTTAACCTTGTTGCGAGCGCTTCTTTGAACGCTACTCTTGACTTGTACAATCTTGCTGTTGCAATTCCAAACATAGAGTACGAGCCAGAACAGTTTCCCGGAGCAATCTTAAAATTAAAAGAACCAAAAGTTTCAATGCTGCTTTTCAAAAACGGAAAAGTAATTTGCTCGGGAGCAAGCTCTGAAAGGGAAATTTCTCTGGGAATCAGAAAAGCCTCAAAGCTCATTCACGGAGTGCAA
Source organism: Candidatus Iainarchaeum sp. (assembly GCA_016931555.1). GTDB lineage: Archaea > Iainarchaeota > Iainarchaeia > Iainarchaeales > JAFGEM01. The sequence goes on from JAFGEM010000099.1 coordinate 1,470, forward strand.
AAAAATGTTAAAATACAGAAACGAGTCACATACCAAGTAGTTAACCTTGTTGCAACTGCAAACATAAACCAGACACTTGACCTATTCCAGACAGCACTAAAGCTAGACAATGTGGAATACGAGCCAGAACAGTTTCCCGGAGCAATACTCAGGATAAATGAGCCAAAGTTAACGCTCTTGCTTTTCAAGAACGGAAAAATGATTGTTGCAGGGGCAAAAAAAGAAACTCTCCTCAAAAAAGGACTGAATGTGGCAACAAAACTTATAAGGCAGATTAACAAGCCCGAAAAGAAAACAGCAAAAAAGAAGAAAAGCAAATAGCGCAGAGAGCAGCAAAAACAGGGAAAACACTGGGTTAGAAAGCTTTTTAAATTTCTCCAAACCCAATATTTACGATTAGCGGTCAAACCGCAGGGGAAACACCTGGACTCTTTTGAACCCAGAAGTTAAGCCCTGAAGGGATTGGCTTGGCAGTGAGATTTTTCTTGCAGCCTGCCAGACGCTGCTAATCACCATTTTACGCTTAAAAACGTTAATCATTCTTGTTTTTGCTTTTAAACGCATTATAGTGCAAAACTATTTTTTGCGGGTCTTCAAAAGGCGCAGAATAATGTCCTCGTAAGTTTCGCCTTTCTTGCCAAGCTCTTTCAACTTATCTCTAGTGCCTGGGCTCATTTGGATTGTTGTTATTCCTTGTCTATAAGGCATACGCTACTATATAACGCTGTAGGTGTTAATATAGTTATCGTTTTTTCAGTTTATTTGTTCTATTTCTTTTAGCACGTCGTCAATGTTGTCGTTGTGTACAAGGTAGAATTTTGTTTTGTCTTTTCCTAGTGTTTCCCATTCTTTTCCTATTTCTAATTTGTATTTTGTGTCTTCGTTGCTTATTCTGTCTTCTCCTTTCCATTCTAAGGCGAGTATTGTTCCTTTTTTTGTGACGGCTATAAAGTCAGGGTAGAACTTATTTTTTCTCCATCCTTGGATGTACCAGTCTTTTTTTTCTCTGTTTCTTGCCCAAAATTTTATGTTGGGCAGATTTTCTCTGTCGAGTCGAGAGGCGAGGTTCATTTCTTCCTTGTTTAGTTTTCCTACTTCTTTGTATAAGCATTTTTTGAATTCTTCTGTTCCTTTTTCCGGGACAATTATTGTTTCTGGGAAATCTTCGTTTTCTTTTAGGGTGATTTTTCTTTCTTTTATTAGTTTGTCGAATTGTTTTTTTGAGTAGTGTTCCATTTTTTCTTTTATTTCTTTTTCTAGTTTTTCTTTGAGTATGAAGCGGTTTACGGATAATTCTGCTAGCCTGTGTTTTGTTAGTTGATAGGAAAGAGCTTTTTCTATGAACTTTACTTTGTCGATTTTGTCGACTTCTGCAATTCTTATTTTTTTGTCTAACCATTGCACGAGCTCTTTTTCTGAAAAGCTTTTGTCTTTGTATGCTATGTTAAGTGTTGTTTGTCTGCCAAGCACCCATTCATCTTCCCCTCTAATATCTATTTTTACTCTGCCATCACTATCATAATGTGTTTCAAAATCGAATTCTGGGTTTTGTTTGGATAATTCAAAGTTTTCTCCTATCAAATCACCGAATGTTAGTGGTTCGCCTTCAAAGAACATGTAAGGAACCAATAATTTTTCTTTGATCGCTTTTTCTACTTCTAACTCATATTTCTTTTTTCTTTCGCTAGCGTTAACTAGGTCGAGTTTGCTAAACCCATTTCGTTCTAACCCGGAAATGATTTGGGTGGCGGCTTCTTTGAAGTTTTTTGCTGAAGCAAATATGTAACAATTGTTTAAGTCTTCTATTTTCTTTTTTGTTGCGTTAGGCATTCTCACGATTCTTCCGATTATTTGTTCTACTGAGATTTTTGAGCCTATGTTTGCTACAGAAATTAAGAGATATGCAAAAGAGCAATCCCACCCTTCTGCAAGAGCATTAACAGTAATAATGTATCTGATTTTACAGTTTTTGCTAAATAGGTTTATTCCGTCTAACTCGTTGGTTTTTGATGTTTTGATTGCTATTTGTTCTTCTGGTATTTTTTGGTCTTTTATTAAAAATTCTTTCAGCTGTTGCACAGTAACTTTTTTTGCAGACTCTTTTTCTTGTTCGGCCTGCAATAAGGTTATGGGCCGCAGGTATTCTGTTTTTTCCTTTTTCGCAATTTCTTCAAGTTCTTTTCGCCTTAGCACCCCCCTTATCACAGCCTGCTGCCATTGCGCCACACTCTCAAGCACAATTGGTATTTTTATCATTTGAGCTTCCTTGAGTTCAGAAGAGTGAACATTAACCAAAATATTGCTTCCCTCTCGCGGAGTAGCAGTAAACTCTATTATGAAACTTGGGTTTAAATCCTTTAGAAATTCTATAGAAAGCAGAGTTTTAGCTCTATGTCCTTCATCAATTACAATCAAAGGCTGATTCATCCTCACAACGTTTGCCAAAGAATTTATGATTGTGCCTTCCTTGTCTCTCTGTAATTCTTCTTTACTTTGAACATTTTCAAAAAAATTAAGCAGCTCCCCTTTTTCCTGATAAACTTTGTAGCCGCCTCTTTTTTGCTTCTCCTTTCTAAAGGCATCCAAGCTTGAGATTATTATACAACCATTATTTTCAATATCCTGCTTTCGCAATCTCAATGCTTCCTCGTTCGACAATACAAGTATCTTATTGTTAAAGTATTCATCCAAAACTTGCCTGTGAAAATCCTTTTTATCCTGAAGCTTTTTCAAAGTCTGAGTTTTTATTGCTTCTGAAGGCACAAACCAAAGAACAATCCCCTTATCAAGCTTGTTCTTTAAAGTTGTTTCAAAAAGCTTTGTCAATATGTGTGTTGCAACAAGAGTTTTACCGCCCCCGGTAGGGATTTTTACACAGACAAATGGAATTTCTCCAAAAAAAGAATCGTTGTAAGGATTGTTTGTTTCAGATATAAATGCGATTTTTGGACCAAACTTGTTTAACTTTGCTAGGTAAGACTGCA
>JAFGEM010000100.1 GCA_016931555.1 Candidatus Iainarchaeum sp.
CAGCGATAATGTTTGGCTCTTTTGCCTTTATCAAAAAGCTTCCTTTCATCCAAATCACTAAAACTTGTGTTTCCAACTATTTAAAAGAAATTACACATTATTAACTCTTTGCAGTGTAAATTTCCGCTAAAACCCTTTTTTTGTGTAACTTTAACCTGAGCATATTTTTTTAGCAGGTATTAATCCCATATTAGCTCGATGATTCGGGCTGTTTTTTTTGATTTGGACGGGGTTCTGACTCCACACAAGACAGGGGGGTTTACTACTTGTAAGTATATTAGTGAAAAACTAAAGCTTGATTTTGACAAGGTTACTGCCTGTTATAAGTCATTAAACAAAAAATTGAATACAGGCAAAGAACGCTTTGACGGCTTTGTTGAAAAATTTTGCAAGTGTTTGGGGCAAGAACTTGACATTAAGGTTTTTGACGATGCTTTCGAATCAACGCCTTTAAATTACGCCGTGTTTGAAATAGCTAAAAAGCTAAAGAAAAATTATAAAATTGGGATAATAACAGAAAACAACACAAAAAGAATTCGGATAGTCTCTAAAAAATTTGGGCTGGACTCGTTGTTTGATACGATACTTGTTTCGGAAGAAATAGGCGTTGAAAAAGAAAGCCAAGAACTATTTGAATTTGCACTTAATGCCTTGGGAATAAAAGCAGAGGAAAGTATTTTCATTGACAACCAAGAAAAAAATCTGGTGATTCCAAAGCAAATGGGCTTTCGGACAATCTTTTTTGATGACGAAAAAAACGATTCCAAAGCGCTTGTTTTGGAACTGCAAAAATCGGGAGTAAAAATTTGATAAGAGTACAAAAACCCCTTTTTGTGCGTTTTCGGGGTTTTTTGTGAAATTCGTTGTTTTTTCGTCTTATTAAAGAGAATGCTATATTATATTTATATGGATAACAGAGTGTATCTAACTCGGCCTAATAAGGAAAAAGAAGCAAGTGATGAAGAGATTAAGATCTTTGAAAAATCCGCTCTTTCCGGCGTTAATAAGGGAAAAGAGGTTTATCTTATTGAAAAATTCCCAAAAAGGTTTTTTTGCCATGCAACTAGAATAAAGCTTGAAAAAGTAACAGAAAATGTCTCTACTTTGTCAGCGCTTTCAAATTCAAGGCTATTCAAGGTTGTTTCAGTACAAGGAAGATGGGAATAACTCCAAGGCAACACTTTTTTTTGAAAAAATTAGTTTTCATTGTGCTTCTATTTCCACGGGTTTTCCGATTATTTTTGAAAGCGCTTTCTGTGTTTGCTCTTTGTCCGGAATGCGGGGAAAATCTTTTTTTGAAACCATTATTTTGATTTCTTCTCCTTCCGGCTTGAATACTTTGTTGAGTGCAAGAATTTGAATCCTGCCTAACATTGATTGTGCTGTCTGCTTGTCGTCATTAGTTTTTTCCACTACGCGAATTTTTTTCCCGAGCTTTTTTTCAAGCGCCTGAATGTTTTTTCCTGCTTTTCCAATGAGCGCGCCAATGTTGCCTTTGCAGACTATTGCAAGAGTGCCATTGATTTCAAATGAGCGTATAAACTCCAAATCGAGAAAGCTTTTTTCCGCAAGCCTAACAAGTTCTCTGCAGATTGCGAGGTCGTTTTCTGTAACAATTCCCGCCTTTAATTTTGCCTCGCAAATCTTGCAAAGCCTGTTGTTCTTTATATCCTCAAAACAAATTGGTCCTTTCATATGCACCACTTGGCGCGCCAAGCAATTAAAAATTCGCTTTATAATAAAAGAGAATTAAAAACTGATTATAAAAGTATCTGATTTTTTTTTGTTATTGGAAAAATAAAAAGAATTGAAGGGAAAAATAAAGCCTTCAAAAAAAATTATTTTATCATTTTGATTTCAATTGCAGACAATTTCAAAGGATTCCCTTCTTCTGTGGCAATTTCCTCTGTCTTTATTTTGATTTCTGCTGTTTTTGCATCTGTAACAAACTTGTTTTTCACTATTTCTGCCACGTCAACAGCCCTGCTGATTGCTTTTCCCCGTGCTTTTATGAACACTTCTTTTGAGCCTTGGTTCATTTGGGTTACAACAGCAAGGACGTAACTCATTGTGCCTTTTTTTCCCACGAAAACAACGTTTTCCTCTTTCTCGTTAACCATTGAGTGCACCTCCCGTGATGCGCGTTGAACAACTGGTATTAGTTAAAAAACTGAGTGTCAAAACCTTTAAGAGGCTTTTCTTTGCTGCTTACGCTCCAATGTTGAAAATAAGAAAAAAGAAGCTGAGGTTTTTACCTCAGGTATTCCAAAGTGTTTTCCCAGACTCCAGGTGTAAGTGCGGGATCATAGTTAAAGTAAAGGCACTTTCCCACTATGAGCCTCTTCTCTACTATTGCAGGGTAATAACTGGGCGTTATTTCGTTCTTCAAATAGGCAACTTGGTTTCCTGTTGGCTTTACATCAAATGTAATCATTGACAATGGCGTATAACCTGGGTGTGCTGGTGCAACTTCAATGCCCTCCATTATTTTGTGGTCAAAGTCTTCCCTGTGCACTCTCCCAGTAATTGCAATTGGCATTGTGCATGTTGGCATATCCCCTGATCCCAAATCACATTCTACTGGAATAATGTCTCCGAATGTTGCTTTCCATCCAATGACATCGCTTGCAACTGATGTTCCGTAAATTCCTCCACTTCTATAGATTCCGGAGTCCATTACAACTACTAGCTTGCCTCCGGCTCTAACATAATTCTCTAAACCTTCTCCTAAAACCCGGGAAACAGATTTTTCGTAAAGATTTGCTCCGAGATGCTGGTCTAAAATAACTAAATCATACTGTGCAAGCTGTTCAGAGGGATTGACTGACAAGCCTGCCGGATCTTTTACACGGTACCATACAAGGTCTTTGTCTTGGTCTAGTATGACCTGCATGTCAGTGCTTGGCTGGCCAATAAACAAAACTTGTATTGGTTCTGGTCCGCCTAAAAAAGGAATAGTCCACAAGTCAAATTTGTGACCCAAAAAAGCTACTATTATAATAATCAAAATCAGGGGTATTAACCCTTCAAGGTTTCTTCTTACCTTGGATTTCATTCCCATGTCCATTGGTGGTGCAGAACCAGCGCCAGCATCTTCAGGATACATCCAAAAACACACCTCATTAATTTTTTATCATTAATATGTTAATTTCCATATATTTTTTAGTTTTAAACTATTTTTAATTGTATTGCTGTAATCAATAAACACTTTCTCATTTAAAAGCTTTTTGCCCAGCACTCTGATCTCTTTTTTGTTTGCCCTTTGCCTAACCGCACATCATTCCATAGTACATGTTTTCAATTGGCAGAAAATAAGGCCCGGGTTTTCCCTCCCCCATATAATTGTATAATTTTGGGTTTGCATAATACTCCAGAGGCATTGCATAGTATACAACCCTGTCTCCAATCCCGCTTGTAACAATCATTGGGAACCTGCTTCCAAAATCTTTTCCGCTTGGTGAGATCAAATTGGACTGGTAATCAAGAGTCATGGCTTCAGTAGTAATGCCTCCTGCGAGAGTTTCAACAATTGAAAAATCTTGGTCCTTGAAAACATACAATGGCAGTGCAGAGCTCATGCCTCTCACAAGAAAATGTGTTTTGCTTGGCTCAGGCATTATTTTTCCCACATAAATCGGCTGTTCCTCGGGGCAGGTTTTTGTTTCGCAATAATTTTGTTGGTATTCCACAGACAAAAGCAAATCAAGGGAAACCATTATGTCCCCGTCTTTTCTTGCCCAGGGGCCAATTATTGAATTTGAGTCTCCTTCAGTTCTTTCACTCCCATATAAGTATTCATCGTCAGGCCCAAGCTCAGTTCCTGCGTCGCCAGTCCAAACCAAACGGCCTCCCTGATTGTAATAATCAATGAAAGCGCGCATCTGCTTTGTCTCCATTGTTTTTGCGTGTTCAACAATTACAAGATGGTAATTCCGCAGATTTCCCAAGTTAACGCTTTCAAGCCGCATTGTGTCTGCCTTTACACCGATTATTTCGGGGTTTGCAAGAATATCCTTTAAACTGCACTGCAGCATTCCAGGCTCGTTGCACGCGCCAACAGGATTTCCAAGGCCATCATTCCCATAGACAATCAATACTTTTGGGCCTCCAGTGGCATAGCCCATTGTTCCCCAATACACTTCACACCAACCGGGGATAATGCGCGGCTTTACAACTCCTGTGTATGTCAAGACACCGAGCAATACAACAACGAGAACTATTAAACCAATAACGCGAAAGGCAAGCCTCGAAATTGCGTTTATATCCATTGGCATGTTAAACCCTATTATTTTTATACCTAACTAATATATAATTTCTTAGTATAATAACCTATTTTTTTGGGTGTATTAGAATGGTAAAATTTCAAAAGGGCCCAGCAACATCAGGGCCAAGCAGCAGCCTTGGAATCATGCGATTCTTTGATGCAGAGTCCCCGGGCCCGAAAATAACACCAGAATTTGTAGTCGGGCTTGCAATAATAGTAATGGTTGTTGTGCTAATAATCAAGCACTTTATCTGATTTTTACAATAAGCCCTTGTCCTTCAAAGCAGCTGCTATAAGGGGAAATGCTATTGTTGCATCGCAATTTACGTTAACAGAATTAGCGTTCTCTCTAATTTTGCCCCAGCTTTTTGCCTCGTGAGTCTGGGCTCCGCTTAAACTCCCGTCATGTTCGGAGGCAGTGCACACGTAAACAGCGTAATCCAAGCCCTCGCGCAATATGTTGCTCCCTATAATATGATGCTTTGAAATTCCCCCTCCCAAAATTATTGCCCCTGTTTTTTCTGCATTCAAAACAAGGTC
>JAFGEM010000101.1 GCA_016931555.1 Candidatus Iainarchaeum sp.
TGCCTTCAATTTATATGCCCATGGTTATGCAGACATAATGAAAATGGAGGGAAGGCTACAGTTTATCCGCAGAATGCACGAAAAAGTTTTGAAACGCATTAGCAAGGCTTAGAGGCAGGTGCCCACGCCAATTGTAAACAAATCGCGCAAGCCAGGGCCGAATCCAAGCCAGATTAAGAGGAACGCTATGAATCCTTTCATATTAGGATCCTTAATTTCTTTTTCAGCAAAATAGAGAATCAAAAGCACTAAAGCTATTTTTACGAGCACAAAACTGAACGGAAACGCGTTAATGAACATTCCGGAAACAGGGTGCTGTTCCCCGCACCTGTAAAAAGTTGTTGCAACAAAAGTCGCGCTTCCGTCAACAAGCTGTCCAAGCAAAGCCAATTTGTAAATCCCCTTCTTCATTAACCCGAGTTTCGTGAATTTGTTTAGGAGAAAAATTGTTGCAAAACCCACAACCAAAACCAGTGCAATTACCCCTAAAAAACCAGGCCAGGCCACAAAATTAATTATTTCAAACAGTGCAATAGGCACAGCCATTATCAGGCCTATTGCCGCAAACAATTTGTAGAACGAAATATTGAGTTTTTTTGCAGCAAAAAAACAGATTACAAGCGAAACAACTGCAATTGCAGTGAAAGCAACATACAATCCCGGAGTAACAAAGTAATAAGGCAGTTCCCATGGATATGCACTGCGCGGCAAAACCTTCATGTCCTCAAGCACGCGGAAAACAGAAGCAAGCCAAATGTAAGGCAGTGAAGCCAAAGCAAGCTTTGCATCAAATTTCAATCCGCGCTTGTGCACTGCAGGGTATACAATAAAAAAAGCGACTGCCAAAAAAATTGCGCCATAAACAAGATACTCAACAAAACCATACTGCCCCTGTTCTACAATCCTGCGGGCAAAGAAATCGTAAAGAAGCTCCCCCAAATCCATGTACTAACCTAAGTGCCTAAGCTTTAAATTCTTAATTGTTTAAAAAAGCAGGAAACATTTGCAGGAGTTTATTTTCCATAGCATTTTTAACCTGTGTTTTGCCTATTTTAGTGTATGGAATCCAAAAGAAATTCAGCTTTTTTTGGGATAAAGACTCTCAAAACAAACGGCGAAACTCTGCGGCGCTGGCTAATGCAAAAAGAACTCTTGGAATTTGGTTTCATGGTTATGCGCTCTGCTGACTTCATAACATTCCCGGTAAAAAGAAAATTAACGCCCGCAGAAACAAACGAACTCAAAAAAAAGATTCAAGGCTTTGCAATCGAAAAAATGTCTTTCACGCGCGGAGACAAGCAACCAACGAGCCTAAAGGGCGCTTTGAAAGGCAAACTCCCTGAAAAGGATTTTGAAGAGCTTGTTTCAAGCTTTGACACATTAGGAAATATTGCAATCATAGAAATCCCCAAAGGCCTTGAGAAAAAAGAGAAAATAATTGGAGAGGCATTGCTCGCAACAAACAAGTCAATCAAAACAGTGTGCAAAAAGCTCGGCGCACACAAAGGCATTTACAGGGCAGAGCCCGTGAAAATAATTGCAGGTGAACGCAATCTGCTTGCAACCTACAGGGAAAGCGGATGTGTTTTCAAAGTGCCTGTGGGCAAGGCCTTTTTTTCACCGCGCCTTGCAACAGAGAGGCTGAGGATTGCAAAGCAGATTAAAAAAGGCGAGGTTATCGGGGCGTTTTTTGCAGGCGTGGGCCCTTTTCCAATTGTGTTTGCAAAAAAATCTGAAATGGAGGCCGCGTTTGCAATAGAATTGAATCCAATCGCAGCAGAATTTCTCGATGAAAACATTCTCCTAAACCATTTAGAGGAAAAAGTTTTCCCGGTTCACGGGGATGTGAAGAAAATTGTTCCAAAAAAATTCAAAGCATTTTTCCACAGGATTGTAATGCCTCTCCCCAAAGGAGCGGAAAACTTTTTGGAAAGTGCAATGATTGCAGCCCACCCAAAAGGCTGCATAATACACTTTTATGCTTTTGTTCCAACATCAGACCCCTACCCAGCAACAATTGACTTAATCAAAAAAACAGCAAAAAATCTTGGATTGGCAATGCATGTTTTGAACAAAAAACAGGTGCGCACTTTCAGCAAGGAAACAATGCAAATTGTAGTTGACTTTAAGGTTAAAGCGATTTAGGTTAAAGCCTATGCCCGTGCAAAGCCGTTAAAATGAATCTTATCCCCTGCTTTATCAAACACGTCAATTGCCTTGTACTTGCCCCTTGTAAACGGCTTGCCATCATCCATAAAATGAGTGACTTCAATGATTATTATACTTGCGATTGGCCTTGAAAGCTGCTGATTGCCCTTTGTCTCAACCAAAGGAACTTCCCCCTGAAGCCAATAATTCCTATGCCCTGCCTTTAGAAAATCATATATTTTCCCCTTTTCCAGCTTTTTTGGAATACACTCCTCTTTTTTCCTCAGGCCCCTTTCAAATTCCGATATATTGCGCAAAGCAAGGTCAGGATTAAATTCTATTTGAATTCCCATAATTTTCACCTAAAAATTTTCAAATTATTTGTTTAGGCAATGCCTTTTAAACCCTTTTCAATCCAATTTTTTTATAATTCTCTTTACCATAAATTTTAACGGTGAATTTTTTTGAATCTCGTTTTTATTGGAAAACAGGGCGTTGGAAAAGGCACTTACGCGCAAAAACTCTCTGCAGAGCATGGCCTGCCCCAGATTTCCACTGGCGAACTATTGCGGGAGGAAATAAAAACAGGCTCGGACCTCGGAAAAAAAGTTGAAGAAATAATCAACAGAGGCGAACTCGTAAGCGATGAGCTAGTTGCAGAGATGTTAAAATCACGATTATCACTTGATGATGCACAGAAAGGATTTATTCTCGATGGCTTTCCAAGAACAGTAAACCAGGCAAAAGCACTCGATGCATTACTGGAAAAATCAGGCAAAAAAATCCAGGCTGTCCTCAATTTTGTAGCGCCGGATTCAGTGTTATTGGAGCGCTTAACAGGCAGGCGCACCTGCAAAAAATGCGGAACAATTTACCACACAAAAAACATGCCCCCAAAAAAAGAGGGCATATGCGACAAGTGCGGCTCTGAATTGTACCAAAGGGACGACGATAAAGAGCAAGCAATCAAGAAAAGATGGCAGGCTTACGAAGAACAAACAAAACCAGTCCTCGAGTATTACAGGAAACAGGGAAAGCTCGAGGAAATAGACGCAAGCAAAGAAGTGAGTGAAATATACCCGAAAATAGGGGAGGCTCTTTCAAAAAGAGGCCTGTTAGGGTGAAAAAAATGGCTTGCAAAGCAAAAAACATTAAACTTTTGGAAACCAAAATTTTTTATTGGGGGAATTGAATGCCGTACGAAGTAAAGGATATTAAATTAGCAGAACAAGGCCAGATGAATATTGAATACGCAGACATGAATATGCCTGCACTGCGCAAAGTGCGCGAAAGATTTGAAAAAGAAAAGCCATTGAAAGGAATTAGAA
>JAFGEM010000102.1 GCA_016931555.1 Candidatus Iainarchaeum sp.
ATGTTTCGGGAGACGCAAAATGGGCTAACATAGAATTTACACCGCAAAAATACACTTACCTAATTGGCGTGGAATTCAAAGTCAAGGAAAACACTGAACCTGGAGAAGAACTCAATCTGCACTACCGCTCATGGTTTGTTGACGCAGGAGAGTATACAAGAATTCCAATTGACTCTGAACTGGGAAATGCCGAGGAAACACAATCAAAACAGGCATTATACGCAGAAACAATTAATCTTGGCTTTGGGGAAGGAGTTGATGCGGACTGCGGCCAAGACATTTGCTATGGCAAAGAATGGGTTTTTGACAACTACGCAAAAGAAATGCAAAGGCAGGGAACAGAAGACTATTTTTTAACAGTAAACAAGGATTATAACCTGAATTTTGAGTTAAAAAACAACTCGGGATTTAGAATAACGGCACCAAAAATCAGCATAACAGGCTCGGATGCGGAGTACATTGAATTCAAAAAAATTTGGACCAAAAACATGTCAGGGGAACAACTCCAGAACACAAACAATATCACTGCAATAGAGCTAACAGGCATTGCAGACCAGGAAACAATGGAGGTAAATGTTTTGTTTACCCCAAAATCAGAATATCTCACATACATTGACATAGAATTTGAATACGGCTTTGAACAGGTTTTCACTGAAACAATTTGGCTTGACACGAGCTTTGGAAAAGAAATGGTTCTCGAATTAACGCCGGAAACAATTGCAGCATTTGAAGAAACAAGAATAACAGTTAGGGCAGCATCAGAAAACATGGGAGTCGCAGGCGCCGAAATAGAAATGGCAAAAACATTGGCTGGCGGGCAAACAATTAAACAAAGAACACAGACAAATGAAAACGGCGAAGCAATTTTTGAACTGCCAAAATCGAGCCCCGGAACAACCCTTGTTTTCACAGCCCAAAAAATCGGCTACTGCTCAGAACCCGTGGAAATGCAGATAGCGCCAAACGCATTTACTGTGGAACCCGATTCATTGGAATCAGCAATAGACACCAAATTCAGGACAAGCGAAACACTTGAAGCAAAAATTTCAAACCAGACAGCAGCAAACATCCTGATAGAAAATGCACAGCTTTACGGAGATTTTGCAGAGCTCCTAAATACAGAAGAAATGCAGGAATTTTTGGACAAGCTGAAAGGAACTGAAATAAGCGCAATGCAGGAAAAACAAATGCAAATTCTCAAAACACAGGTGAAAGAAAACATTGAAATCACAGAGGACAAAATAATTGAAGCAGAATTATTGCTGAGCTTTAAAGAACCAGACACAGGAATGGTTTTTGACATAGCATTGCCAGTGCAGATAAAAATAGATTTTATTGCAGACGCAGCAATGAACTGCATACAGGTAAACAAACAGGAATGGGCAGCAATAACACAAAACAACACAGCAACATTAGAATTAGAATTGACAAACAACTGCACTATTGGCAATGAGGCAATAAAAATAGACAAACTGCTCGCAAAAACAGTTTGGGACGGAAAAGCATCCGGAGTCCTCGAATTTGTGGAAACAGAGGGATTTGACAACTACTTTGAAGCAATGGGAGAAGGAGAATGGCAAATAGTTTACAAAGACTTTTGGAAAAACGATACAATGAAAGCAAAAATAGTTTTCACGCCAAAAGAAAACACGCTCGGAGAAACAGCCAAATTCAAAATAATATTCAATGGAAAAGTTGAAACAGAAAACGGCAGCACTCTTGTAGGAGAAACAGAAATAAACTCAGAAATAGAAATAGTAGGCCTTGAAGACTGCCTGAAAATAGAGCCGGATAAACTAACAATTAGAGCTGAAACAGATTCAGTAAATTTTTCAATAGATGCATCAGAATGCAAGCACGCAATCCAAATATCCTTATGCAGGAATGACAATGGATGTAGCGGAGGCTCTTCAGAAGGTACAATATCATTGAGCGCAACAACACTTAATTTAACTCCCTCGGGCAACAAGGCAACCATAACAGCAACCAAAGGAGAGATACCAGGCATATATGGGATAACAATTGACGCAAAAACGCAAAACAGCGAATGGAACAGAGTTAAAACAATTGACGTTTTCATTGAACCTGACAACAGTGTTCTGTTTTCAATGGACAAATACACGTTTGCACTCATTGGAATAGGAGCAAAAGACAGTGCAACAGTATACAACCCAAACCTTACAGTTGATGTGAGTGTTGTCGCGCCAATAAGCGCATGGTATGGCAGCACAAACAATGCAAACGACTTCTTCGACCCAGATGTTGCAGGAACAGGATCAGTGCCACAGCAGTTAAAAGATGCACAGGAAGCAGCCAAAATTGCAAAGGACTCACTCCAAAGCATGAGCGACGATGCATACACAGAAGCAGACAACGCAAGAAACCTAACAGATCAGGCCTTACAAAGGCTAAACAACGCAAAAAACCAGGCAGACCAGGCAGACAACCAAGCAGGGCAAGTACTAGACATGGCAGGCCAAGGAGCAAGCTTAGCAAGTATGCTCTTATCAGACTGCAGCAGCGTGGAAACAGCAGTTGCAGGGGCATGTGCCAAAATACCGCCTAACGTGCCATGCTGCACAGCAAAGGCAACAGCAGCAAGCATGTGCAAAACAGTGCAGGCAATAAGCATTGCTGGAATGGCTGCAAAAGCAGCAGCAGGGGCAGCATCACAGGCAGCACAGCAGGGAGCACAGAATGCACAACAGGGGCAAAACCTTGGAAACATGGGCCAGCAAAGCATTCAAAATGCTGAAGCAGGGGCATGTTCAATAGAAGGGATTTCGGACAGGTCAAGGCAAGGATCTGGAGAAGCAAGGCAGGCTGCACAGGAACTTGCAAATGCAGCACAGCAAATGCAGCAGGATGAACAAAAAATGAACAATGCCGCAGGAGAACTTGGAAAAGTAGGAACACAAGTAGCAGAAATGGGGGCAAAGCTGGCAGTCGCAAAAACAATGGGGACTACAATATCCACACAATGCTCTGAGGCAGCGGGCGCAGTAACAGCATATCTCGCCAGAGTTGCTGCTCTCGAAGGCGTAAAAACAGGGCTTTCGAGTGCTAGTGCAGCAGCAAAAAGCCAGGCAGAAACAGCAGGGCAGGCTGCAAACAATGCAAACAATGCATCGAGACAGGCTGAACAGCAGAACAACAATGCAAGCGACAATCTTGACAGGCTCTCTGTTGTAGAAGTGAATACGCAGGAAGCCTCAAGCTATGGGCATGGAAGAGTAGTGGGAATTCTCGGCTCTTATGTAGGATTGGGAGCAATGGTAGGAAGCTATGAAGGAAACGCATACAACATGACTGTGGAAAACTGCGGGCAAATGTTCGAAAGCATTCTACCCGCATTCATAACTAATCTGAAAGATGATAAAGAAGAAGTGCTTGTAGAAAAAGAAGGCATAGAAGGAGAATGGAATACAGAAGAAGCCAAAGTATTCGGAGAATATGAAAGCCAGACAGCAGGAGTAACATTTGCAAACAACAGCATTACAGGAGAAGACGCTGTTTATACCACTATAAGCCTGAGAGCACTCAGGCACAGTTATGCTGACCCTACAACAGTTGGAGCTGGAAGCTATGCAGGGGCAGGAACAGGAGGCTCTAATAGCGGCAGCAGTTTTGGGCCATTCAATGTTCCAGATCAAGCACAGCCAGTAGTTGTTGAACAAAAATTCCATGTAAAATTTACTACACGAGAACAAAAGGCAAAACCCGCAGCAGAAAGGGAAAACACATGCGTGCAGGGAGCGAGATTTGGGGCAACTGGAGAAGAGGCACTGCCCAAAGTGAAATTCACATGGAGTTGGCATGACAATGCAGGAGTATCCCAAGATTCCTGCATAGCAGAGAACACTGAAGCATTCTATTGTGATGCAACACAATTCTCAATAATGATAAGCAAAAGGCTGAAGGGTATCCAAGAATTTGCAGAAAGAAACGCCCACTTGGATTGCCCAACAAACCAGGCAATTGAAGGAGGATATGGCTTGAAATGGATTGTAGAAGAATTCAATAACTACCTTTTGTTTTTAAGCAGAAACCCAATTCCAACTAATTTAGAGGAAATAAATCCGGAATGCTGGCTCCCAAAAACAACTTTCCTGTTTGACGACAAGCCCGCAATAAACTATTTCGTTGAAGAATCAGATAACGTTGCATGGACAAGCGAAATTACAAGTGCAGAGGAACTCGACAAATTAATCAGGTTTAACGCATACCTGATAAGAGACGGTTACTCAGATGACTTCAAAAGCGATTTTGCCGGCTATTATGAAAAAGCATCTTTTTTGAATGCACCAGACTGGTTCATTAGAAACCCCGCAGGCCAGCTAAGCGATTATTTTAGGGATGCAGAAAAACTGGTTTTTGCACAAGAATATTTGGATTCAACGGAATTGAACAACGCAGGATTGTTTGCTGTTTTACTGAACATTGACTTTGGAGAAGGCTGGGAATTCTTTGATGAGGAAAGCAAGCCAGATGCAAAAATACGCGTGGAATTAGATTACAGGGAAAATCCCGAGAACGAAAGCATATTTTATTACCTGCCATTCAACGCAAATCTTGCCCAGGACTTGGATAAAACAAGACAAGGGTATGGAATAAGATACCTTAATGAAGAAATAGAGTTTCCAATAACAAGTGCTAGTGAATTGTTTGTTACAACAAGAGAAGACAGCAGCGGAGGACTGTCAAGGCTTTCGACAAAAACTGCAAAAGAGATTAAAACAACAAACAGCACTTTCTCCAAACGCGGATTGCTGTTGGAAATAAAGGAAAGCAGCTACGGAATTGACAAAGAACTATTGTACTATCCCACATTTGCGACTCCAATAATACTTGCAGTAGACAGCACTGAGAACCCAAGCCAATTTAGCGCATACTATCAATTGTTAGACTCAAAAACACCAAAAACAACAGGAGAAACACTTGCCTTTTGGACAGGAACTGGAGAAAACTGCGATAATTTTGATGGTTATGACTTGCTAGAATCATTTTATGCGAGAGGAGACAGATACGCAGAAGAGCTTGATTTAGAGGAAAGACCATCTGACGCATATGCGTTAGACTGGAAAAACGCTGAAGGAGACGGTAAAATTTACTTAAAAACAATTTTTTACACTCCAACACAGAAGTCTTTTGCAATTGGCACAATAGAAGAAAGCCAGGGCACTGACTTTAGAAGCCCTGATTCAGGATTTCAAACAAGCGTTGATTTAGCCGGAATAAGCGGTTCATTGTACAACAACAAACAAGAAGAGAAAAGTATTACCCAATTAGAACACCTTTTTGAGCTGGTGAAAGAAGGGGATGTCTGCCTTACAGACAACCAGACTGAAACAGTGTTCTGGTGGAATGAACAGGCCCTCATAGAAAAACGCGGAACCAACGGCTCAATCCAAGAATTCGAAAACAGCATAAACTGCAATTAACTTAATGTTTCAATTTGATTTTTGCGCAAAAAAAAATCCCTTATTTTGCCAAGCTTTCTTTTCCAAAGAAAGGCCGTGCAGTACTCATAATCGTCGTCATTCTGCCAAAGCAAAAAGCAATCGCAGTCAGTTCTCAGTCTGCTCTTCACACCAAGCTTTTAAAAAAGCTTGTTAAAACAAATTGGTATTAGACTAATTTAATAAGCTTTTTATTTCAAAAATAGGTTAAGCCCCTATAGTCTAGCCCGGTTAAGGACCCTGCCCTCTCACGGCAGTGACCTGGGTTCAAATCCCAGTGGGGGCACTTTTAAAAGGAATTTGGCATTTGGTTAGAATATGGGAAATGGCAATATCAAGAAAATTCGCGCAACAATTTCTCGCCTAATTGATAAGGGAACGCACTTAGATGTTTCAAGAACCACAGAGATTATTGCAAAAAAATTCGGTTTGAATCAGAGGCTGATTTGCTATACCCACATTGAATTGCGCAATACTCTGAATGAAATTGACTTTAAGGCAACCCCCTATCCCCAAAGAATACTTTTTCTGCCGCACTGCATGAAAAACTCGGAAAAATGCAGGGCTAAATACACTGAAAAGGGTTTGGAATGCTTAGACTGCGGGCAATGCCAGATTTCAGAGTTAAAAAAAAATGCGCTTGACCTTGGCTACAACGGGGTTTATGTTACGCCGGGGGGAAGCATGGTGCAGAAGATAATAGAACAGAAAAAGCCAAAAGCAGTTTTAGGCGTGTGCTGTTATGAAGAGGCAAACATTGCATTTGACAGGCTGCGCGGCACTGGCATAGCACCACAGGCAGTATTGTTAATGCGAGATGGTTGCAAGGACACAATTGTAAACACAGAAGAAGTAAAAGAAAAAATGCAGATGATAGACAAAAAGCTTTTGAACAACAAAGCCTAAATGAAAATGCTATTTTCTTCTTAAAAAAGGTTAGATTATTATATTGCAAAAAGGTATTAGTATTCCATGAACAGCACAACCAAATGGGGCCCACTATTATTTTTTCTGATTATAGTTTCCTTTTTAGCCAGCGCAGCCATAACAATTGATGACAGCGCAATTTTTGAAGAAGACCCCGAAAGCTGGTACTCAAAATATGTTAACTTTGCCCCAGGCAACGGCAGCACTGTTGACATAAACCCCCCTAGATTCAGGTGGTTTGAGGATTATGCGCATATAGACGGCTGCCAGCCAAACGAATGGGAATGCGGAGACTTCTGCAAAGGCTCGCTATACGAATACACTCTCCAAGTTGCAACAGACTCTAGCTTTAACAATAAAGTAGTCAATGTTGAAAACATACACAACATGCCGTTCTACAATATGCTGGAACCTTTGAATAATGGCCAGACTTATTATTGGAGAGTAGGCTACAAAAACCTTTTCACAGAAAGCCCGAGATACGGAGAATTCAACTGGAGCCCTACAATGCAGTTCACAATAGCGCCAAACGCAGTTATATGGGACAGAAGCATGTTCTCATTTGAAGAAATAGGGGAAATTAACACAAGCACAAACCCACATCCAAGAATGTTCCTAAAACCAAGCTTAGTCCAATATATAAAAGACCACATAAACGAGCCAGAATATACAGTACCAAAAAGCAGAATAGAAAAAATAATTTCCATTGCAGACACAACAATAGAAAAAGAATGGTATGACGAAATCCCCAACTGGACAAATGATATGCCAGACGAAGAAGACATTGAATACGATTTGCCATGGAGTGCTACGGAACTAGTCAAGAACCTGGCATATGTGGCGTTTGCATATAAGTGGACAGGAGACTCAAAATACAACGGAGTAAAACAAAGAATGTTGAAAATCGCTGAATTCGAGGTGGGAAGCAAATTTTCCCCAGAAGGCTGGGTACTGCAATCAAACGGGGGATATGCCGGCAACACAGGCGAAGAAAGCGGCAAGTGGATGGGACTAATGTATGACTGGCTTTATAATGACATGACACCTGCTGAAAGGGAAAAAGTGCAAAAATTTTTGGAATGGAGAATAAGGGCATTTACACTAACTGCATGGGGCGGGCTTGCAAATAAAACCGATGCGCTTGACTACATACGCTATGGCGCTCCGCCCCTTCCATATTCAAGAAAACCCGGGTCACACGGCAAGGCAATGGAATCGCATAGTTTGGGGAATGTGCGCAATGACATGCCGTCTTACATAGCACTTTTAGACAAAAGCCAGGATGCAAAATACTTGTTCCAATACAAGCTTTCACACTGGATGGCGGTGGGGCATTTTGGCTTTGACACGCCCTCGCAGGGAATACACTATTCAATGACCTTACAAGATTCTGAAATGCTGCCAATATTGATGATAGAAAGCGCATTCCCGGAATTTGAAATAAACAAAAACCCGTACTGGGAAAATTTTAACGAATTTATTGCAAGAATTGCGCCAATAGGAATGACTAATGCCCCCTGGGGCAGAAACTGCGAC
>JAFGEM010000103.1 GCA_016931555.1 Candidatus Iainarchaeum sp.
AAGAATAGCCAAAAGCCCATGCTTATGCTTCTTGAACTCTTCAGAGCCTGCCTTGATTATATTAATGTCCATAATAAGACACATTGTTCAGAAAACAAGAAAAATCAGCAGGAGGCACTAAAACAGGCGGAAAAAAAGTGGGTAGCTTAAAAATTATTTTCGCACATAAGCAGTTGTGGTGCCGTAATAATTGTCGTACAAATAGAGTGTGTTCGCGTTTATTTCAAATGTAAACGCCCAGAGCCCAAGAATGCTGTTTGTGACAAGAGTGTTCCCGCTTATGCCGTAAGTCCCTCGTGTAAAAAATTTTCCGGAAACATAGGAATCGTATGTGCCGTCTGCGTTAAATGTTACTGTTTCGTCAACTCCTGCATTGTACCAGCTTCCGAGAATAGGATTTGGCGTTGAAGGCGGGTCCGGAGTTTCTGGCTCTGTTGTTTCTTTTGAAAACTCAATTTTTGTCCCTTCAGAATCAGTCAAGGAAAAAGAATTCTCTGTTGCAGTGTAAGAGTATTGCGTTATTTTTCCGTTGCTCTCCATGCTAATTTTGCCGTTGCCTGTCGAAAAAGTTCCTGCAATCAACTTTTTGTTTATTTCCCAAAAATAATTGCCGTTTTCTTTGAATTCGAGTGCTCCAAGAGAGTTTTGCCACTTGCCAATTATTTTTGCATCAATTTCTTGCGGCTCTTCAGGATCTGTTCCTTCGCGCCACAAAACATATTCTGCCCCTTCCAAAACCTCTGTTAATTCCAACTTGTTTTGGCTTGCATCAACAAGAAAAGTTACATAAGTAAGAGTATCTGCCTCAATGTAAAAGCTAATCATAGGTGCTGTGTTGTTTCTAAACCAGTATGTGCAGGGTGTTTTTTTTAAGCCGACAGATGATACGCATGTGTTGTCTTCAAAAATTTCAAAGCTTAGGCTTTTTCCAATCCAATTTCCAACAATATCTTCCTTTGAAATATACGTGTTTGGCGTTGGCTGTGCTGAAACAGTAGCATCTGCAAATGCGGGTGCAGTGTTTCCCGAAATATCACGCACAAAAAGCCCTATAGCATAATCTCCCTCCGGCAATATTGCCAGGTCGCTCCAAATTCCATTGCTACCAAATTCCAGAGAATTTGATTTTGCATAGCCTGTTTCGCCTGTCTGCATGTCATAATATTCTATATAGGGGGAAAATGTGTCTCCCTGTGAAGGGGCAAAGGCGCTTGGAGCAGGCTTGCCGTCAATTTCCATTATCTGCGCCGCTTCCAAGAGCGTGCCTGTCCTGTAATCAAAAATCAGGCGAGCTTCAAACGAATTTGGGTCTCCCGCTAGTTTGTACTCCCCGAGAGTTGTAAAAAAATAGTCGCTCATTCCTGCAGGAGAGAAGGGGGCTACAATAAAATCTGTTCCGTTTGTGAGAACCTCTGCCATTGGCGCCCAAGTGTAATTAATGCTGTTTTCCCCGTCAAAAAACTCGGGAAGCCTGCGGTCTCCCTCATAATCCCTATAATTTTGTGTTAGAGCATGGTAGTTGAGGAAAAGTATTTTGTTGTCCTGCATCATTCCAACTACTCTCATAAGCGACACAATGTTGTTTCCTGTTGCAGTGCCTTCTATTGTAAGGGGCTTGTGCACGCTTGCTGTTTGGGACGAAACACTTGTGATAATAAGGCTTGGGGCTATTGTGTCTGTTTTTTCAAGCGCAATATATGTTTTCACAAAATCATCCCACCCAGATTCCACTGCAAAATCCGAGGCGTTTGCATAGTCTGCTTGGTAAAGGATTTCGTCCTCTGGAAAATACATTGTCAGGCCGTTGGCAAAAGCGTGCTGTGAGCCGTGGTATTCCGCTATGACTGCCTCGGAAACTGCCTGCTCGAGGTTTTTTGCGGCAGCATCCAATTCCTGTGATTCTATCTCCTGGCGCACGAGCTCTGCAAAGTCAGCCAAGTCATAGGTACTAAAAGACTTTATACTTACAGCACCTTGATGATAGGCAAATGCTTCGGAAAAGTAAATGCTTTTTCCAATCTCTGGCCAGTGTTTTTCCGCATTTGACTTTAGGGCTAAGGCGAATTCATGAACAGAGCTTTTAACTGAGCCAATTTTTTCCAAATCAATTGCGGAAAGTGTTGTAAAAGGATCCGGAGACTCGTTTGTGTAAAAATTTTTGTAGTTTTCCACTATTGCAGCTGCAAATTCCCTTTCATCCATTTGTGGGTTGGCAGCAAGCCTTGCAAGATATCCTGAAAAATTCATGCTTGGCGCAGGAATAATTTCCTCAGATGCCACCATTACTTTTGCGTAAGGCGCCACTGCATAAGCAACATCAATCTGGCTCATCAAACACTGGTTGAAAACAAGCAAGTCAATCTTTTTTTCAGTCCCAAAGCCTGACTTTTCAAGAGCTCTTGGAATTGCCTTGACAGGCATTTCCGTGCCGCTTGTTTCATCTGAAGTATGTGGAACCCATCCTCCGCCGTGGTTCCAAAGCACAAGGGCGTAGTGCTCTGCGGGATAGTTTTGCATTCCCCATGTTAAAAAATCTACGAGGGATTGTTCCGAAGCCATGTCAACCTCACCCAAATCAATGAGCTCCTGTGAGGCAATAATGCCTTCCTGCGTGTCTTTTGCAATTAAAAAGCGTTTTGTGCCTGACCAGTCTCCGTTGCTTGAGTCATATCCTTGGATCCTGTCCCACTGCACAACAATTTTTACGTTATCATCAGAGCCAATGCTTTCCATTCCGTCAATGTCATTTATTGCATTGAATTCAAGATTGTTGTCAGAGTCAAGGTATACTAGTATAACCCATTTTGCTTTTTCAGTGAAAACAGGCGCGGGGCCAGGACAACCACAGAGCAAAATCAAAAGAAATGCAAACACAAAAGCCTTATTCATACAAGTGAAATTAAAGGATTAACCCATATTTAAGAATAGCGCATAAAAAATTGGAGTCAGAAATGCGTTTAGCGCCTGTCCGCCATTATGCCATCAACAATGCTGCGTTCGGTTGCAGACAAATCATTGAAATCGCGCACTGGGCGCACAATAATTGGCTTTTCTCCCTTGCGCGGCTTGCGCATTAAAATAATTACAGGGCGCGTTGCATCTTCCCTTGACTTTGCCTTGCCTGCTTTTACTGCGTCATCTGCAAAATCTGTTCCTATATTAGGGTGCCTGAGCACTCTAAGCCGTTTTTCAGGGAGAGAACGCATTCTTATTGAACGCGAAAAAGATCTCTGTGCCTTTTCCGCAGGAATCTCAATCACATGAAACCCAAAACCAAGTTCTTCGGCAATTTCACGATAATAATCTACAGAGGGTTTTCCCTGCACCAACACTAATCTGCCCCCTGGCTTTAGAACACGTTTAGCCTCAGTAAGAAACACTTCTTCGCAGGTAGATATTCCAAAGCACTTTGAGGGCCTGCTAATGTTATTCAAGAGATAGCTCTCAAAAATAATGTTCTGGCTTTCTGAGGGGGGTTTTGTAATTACATGCACGGCACAATCAGAAACCAGTTTCAAATTTTTTGGAATGCCTTTTCTCCCAAACAAACGCGTTAAAGCCTTGCTCACATTAAATCCCTGATCCTCTACCCCCATAAAACGCCTGTGGGCCTTACGCGCATTGCTTGCCTTAACAGCCTGATGTAGCAAACCAAGTGGCCTTTTTCCTGTGCCAGCCTCAAAAACAGTGAACGGCTTTTTCTTTGGCTTTGGTTTTTTTCTGGAGGTTTGTTTTCTTTTTTTAGGCGGCATGAAATCAACTACTTGTGTTTTCTCAAAGTTCTTTTAGAACGCTGGCGCTTCCTGGATTTTTGAGCGGCTTCGGCCTCATCAATTATCTTACCATAAACTTTTCCGAAATTATTTAGAGTTGAATGAATTATTTTGGCGGGAAGATCAGGATAAAGCATTTGGAGCATTCCCATAACATTTTGTCTTCTTGCCCTCTCCTCAGACGCTGTCACATTGTCAAGACCATTTCTTAAAATTTTTTTAAATTCACCAGTGCGAATGCTTGCATTAATCAAATCCCATGTCAAAACATCAATTACGCGAGCATGGGCTTTCTTACTGGCAAATGTTTTTGCGTTTGCCTCTCTTAAAATTCTTGCCAAAACACCTCTATTGGCAACCTGTTCTGCAATCAGCTGGGCTTTTTCAGGGGTTCCTCGGGCATACGCTAACCGCTTTATTTTCTTTGCAGTATAGGGGGTATGAAATGTAGTGCCTGTATGGGCTCTCTCGTGGGTCAGAACATAATCAAAAGATCGCTTCAAATGGGCCTCGATACTTGGAACAAGCCTTATTGCATGATCAAGATTTCTTAAAGCGCGAGCATCATAATACAAGTCACGCGCCCATTTCCGCCGAATATTAGAAACAGCCCATGTGTGTGACTCTATTCCCCTTGGATTTATCATTCTCCGAGGCTTGATTTTGGCTCTTCTTAGGCGAGCATAAAAATAATCGCTAAAAGGACCCTTAAGTGGTTTCGCAGGCATAAAAAAAACCTATTTGAGTTTTCTCCGCTTTCTTTTTCTGTTTTTGTAACGCGCATGGGCGGCAAGAGAAACCATTCTCCCTATAGGATAGGCTGCAACGCCAGCCCTGCCTTCAACAAGAGTTTTTTTAACTGGCGTTCCTTTTGATTCCAAAATTCTGCGAACAGGCTCCATGTGAATTGAACCGACAAACGCGCCGGACAAATTTTTTTCCTTCAAAATACTGGAACCCATGAACTTGTCACGTAAAGGAGCAAGAACAACAGAGCGCTTTGTAGGAACAACAACCAAAGCAATGCCTGCAGCAACTCCAAAAGCAGGGTGCAAACCAGAAGCAAGGGCAAGAGACATTGGAAACGACCCCGAAGCCCTTTTGATAATATCGCGTGTGCGTGATTTTTCAAGGACATCCTGGGCATGGCGCGAATCAATTCCTATTGGCTCAAAGCCCCTGTCAAGCAAGCCAAAAACCATTGCATAGGAAAAATCCCTTTTTGCAAGATAGTTTGCAGCAGCATCAAACTGCTGCCTTAAAAAAGCACGCCTCTCTCTTTTAGGAATTCTCTGAATCTCCTTATTGTTTACTGCATTGCTAATGGCTTTTGCAAAACCCTCAAGCATTTCACGGTTCTTCGAAGAAAGGTTCCTTGACAAATCATTTTTTGGAATTGTGTGCTTTCTCTCACGCAGCATTTGGTAAAGCAGTTTAATTGCATTTACGTCATCGCGCGGCAGTTCAAAGCCAATTTTATCGCGCTTTGAAAAGGTTTTTTCCGCAACAGCCAGCAATCTTTGAATATTACTGCGCGTGTGCTGCATTCCAATTAACCGGAATTCTTTTTTTGAAGGCATGCAAGAAAATAGGGATTAGAAATATTTAATTGTTCTTTTGTAGTCACTTCTTTTTTTTGGCAAAGGAAACAATTGCTGCAACAATTATTATTGCGATTACAACGTAAATAATTATGTCAAATAAACCTGGAACCCAAGGGGTATTGTTATCGCCTCCGTTGCCGTTGCCAATGTCGGGGGGCAGTGGAACGCGCTCTGGAACCTCATCGTTAACTGTTAACTCGATTTTTTCAGTATTCTGAGCCTGTTCAATCTTGTGTTCAAAAAAACTTTCAATTGCCTCAACCTCAATAACCTGGCTCTTTAATTCAAGATAATCAGAGGCAGGCATTGCAAAAGCAATTTGCCAGTCGCTTGTTTTGATCAAATAAGCAATGTAAGGAATGCCCTCCACAGCAAGCCTTTCCCCCGAGTCTACTGTATAATCCAAATCAAGATTATATTTTATGAGAGCCTCATCCTCTGAATCACTCAAAATAGCCTCTGCATTATTTATTGAATAACTATGAATCTCTATTTCATCCCATGTCATTTCAATTATTTCACTGTACGCCTCAATTTCCTCTCCACTCATGCCCTCAGTGTAAACAACTGAAAAATGTTCCTCAAGATTTTCAGCATGAGAGGAAGAATAATATTTTTCAAGAGCCTGCTCGGGAGTTGCTGCAAAAACACTGAGTGAAAACAACAGCAGGCAGGCTAAAACCAAAAACTTACGTTCATTCATCAGAGCCACCCCAGATTGGAATCCACTTGTATTCCAGAGGGAAAAACAAAATGTCTGTGGTAGAATAACCGTCCTCATCAAATACCGTTACAAAAATTGCTGCATCAGTATACTTTGTTTCCGCAGCATCATTCCGTATTTCGTTTGCTTTGTCTCGGAGATAAGTCTGGCCCATTGCAGCTGCGCCGTCAGCAAGCTCATATGTTACAGATGCTACTGTTCCAACGCCAGGAACAAATTTTGCAACAAGAACAACGCCCCCAGCAAATGTCCTTACCTCTGAAATCCCCACATCAAGAGTTCTTCTCCACAATTCATCCCAGTTTGCAGAGTTTGCTGCTGCATCAAAAGCCTGTATTGTCTCGTAATAGTTTTTTGCTGCAGAATAAATGTCCTCGCCCGTTGCAATTATGGGGATTGCTTTTCCCGCAAATTTTCCAAGCTTGTTGCGCCCCATTTTTTCGAGCTTGCCTGCAACATTGTATTTTTCTGCAAGAGTAAAAGAAAGGCTTGCGCCCCCAGTAAAAGTATTTTCCATTATTTCACGGGCAACTGGGAACTCTTTTTTTGTAAAGCCCCCATAGTCTGCATAAAATCTTCGGAAAAAATGTTTTTCATTGCTCTCCTCCTCATAAAAGATTACTGGATCGTCATCCAGAGTAATAAAATAGCCCGAACCAGGCATTGCCTCAACATAGTAAACAAAAGATTCACTGTCAATGTCCTCAATATCAACCTCGAAAGAATGCATTCCCTTGTCCTGCATTGGCGCGGGATCCATTGTAGCGGAAACTATTTTAGGCGCAGGAGAATATAATATGGGTTCATTGTAATACGTGAGCCTTTCTATTGTAGGCTCATACAAATAGACTGTTACCAAAACAGGCAGGGCGTATGGAAAAAACCTGTGCTTGTATTCAGGAATGTTTTCAATTGGCGGCAATCTTACCCTGAAATATGTTGTGCCGTCGGAATCTGAGGGAAGCTTTCTTTCAAATGCTTCTCCGTTTTCAACATGATCGGAAAAAACAAACTTTTCATCCTGCAGATACAAGTTTACTTCTGCGCCTGATGCATTCTCAAGATTTGATTTTAACACCCTTACCTTTATCATTATCTCTGGGTTTCCCTTCAAAACAAGCTCTTCCGGCGTTACTGAAACAAAAAGCCTTTCAGAAGCATCCCTGCACTGGCCGTCAAAGCAAATATAGCCGAGAATACAATCCTCATCAATAGTACATGCTCCCTGACAGTCAATGCTTTCAAAACAATCTGGGTCATCACAGTCTATAAGCAAATCTCCCTCATTATCAATTCCATCACTGCACTCTGTTTCAATGCACCCTTCTTTTCCCTCACAATCCAAATCCATGCAGTCTGTCAAACCATCCTTGTCATTGTCAATTTTGTCAGTGCATTTGGTTTCAATACAGCCAGGCATTCCCTCACAATCAGGATCTGCGCAATCTTTTAACTTGTCCCTGTCATTGTCTATTCCATCACTGCATTCTGTTTCATAGCAATGCGGCATTCCTTCACAATCAGGATCAAGGCAGTCTATAAGGCCGTCGTAGTCATTGTCTGCGCCGTCTACACAATCCTCCCAAACACAATAAGGGTCATCTTCACAATCCTCATCAGCGCAGTCTGTTTTGTAATCCAAATCATTGTCATAGCCGTCATCACACTTTGATTCTGTTGTGCATATTGGGAGTTCTCTGCAGTCCCAGTCAACACAGTCTGTAAACCCGTCATCGTCATTGTCTATGCCGTCATCGCAGGGTGTCTCACCATAATATGGAAAGCACCTGTAGCGCACCTGAATCTTATCCCACTTGCATATCATTCCGTCGCCGCAGCCCCACATCTCAGTGCATTCATCATTCCGCTCCTCTGCAAAAACAAAAATTGCCAGAAAAGCGAGCAGGCAAAAAACAGAGAACATTATCTTCCTGTGTTTCATGCCCTAAATTAAGAACAAGGTGTTATTTAAAGATTCGCCGCCCCAAAAAAATAAGATCCCCTTAGGCGCAAAAAAATGCTTTTCGCTGAAAAAAATAAAAAAAATTAAGAATTAGAAAAAAAAATTTTGGAAGATTTTTAAAAAAACTAAT
>JAFGEM010000104.1 GCA_016931555.1 Candidatus Iainarchaeum sp.
CAAAAACAACTGACGTAACTTTTCCCTGAGGAAAAAATTTTTTGAATTTGCACAGCAAATTCTTTATTTTTCCCAGGCTTTTCTTTTCAAAAGAAAAGGCCGTATAAGACCATTGCTCCAACCAAGCTAAGCTACACGCCCATTTGCAGTGGTTTGAACAATAAAATTGTTTAGTTAAGTAATTAAAAGAATTGTCTTTCGGCATTATCAAAGAATTCGTTGTTTTTTCTTTCGAGTAATTAAAAGAATTAGTTTTATGCAAGGATTTGTAGATCCCTTCTGCTTTGTTTTCCCCACGCTTTTGGAAAAAGTCTGTTGGGCAGTATTTGTAGATCCCTTCTTGCGTTCATATCAATTCATACCCCTCAAAATACTTTAAATACTTGCGGTTTCGCGTTTTCAACAATAAAAAAATCTAAAGAAAAAGGAAAGAAATTAGGGCGTCTGCCCTTTTTACTTTTTTAGATACTCTTTTTTCAAGTCCTGCATAGCTTTGACAATTTCTTCCTTGAATCCCAATCCTACAGCCAAACCGCCTACTATTCCTATTACTATGGCGAGAGACCATATAAAGGGCCCAACAAAGATTGTCACTAGCTCTTTTACAGTGGCTCCAACTTCATCGCCCAAAATCATTTGAACAGCTACTACAAGGGCAATCAATACTATTACTGCCTGCAGTATGAATGCTGCCGCGTGTTTGAGCTTGTGCTGTGCAGTAAGGACCTGGTTTGCCAAGAACTTTGCAAGCAAGAGCGCCAATACAAAGAATAACACTCCGCCAATGGCTTTAGGTATATAGAGCACTAATATCCTCAGAAACTCATTTAAGCCGCCGAAAGGAGCAACCATAATGTCCTGCCCTGCAAGGTTAACAGAGAATTTCATTCCTGTTGCAGCCATCAATCCAATTATGATGACATACCATTTAGCAAGGCTTCCCACTATGACGGAAAGCTTTTTGTTTCCTATTGCCTGGGCAACTTTTTGCTCTTCTACCCACTTGTCAAGTCCAATGTTCTGCAGTATCTGAATCACTAGCTTCTTTACTACATATTTTGCAATGAGCCAGGTAAAGAATACAATTACTCCGGCAATTATAATCCAGAATATTGCTCCAGCACCCGGGGCCACTATTTGGTTCATTATTATATCAACCAATTGTTGTGCAACGTCTGCCATTGCTGAATCACCAAGTATACAGAGGGCTTTCTACTTTTTAAATGTTTCCCAAAGCCATTTTTTTATGGCAGCTTTTATTTCATAAAGAAAAGCTGGCAAAAGAAAGTTTTTTTTTTGGCGTACGCCAAAAAAATGTGGTTTTTATGGTTTTGATTGCAGTTGCTGGAATAAGCCTTTTTGCTTTTGCAAAAAGCCTTGGGAAAAAGCCCAGCAACTGCATTGTGAGTTGTTAGAATGGTTTTGATTGCAGTTGCTGGAATGCCGGGCTCTGGAAAGAGTTTAGCAGTGGAATTTTTTGTCAGAAAAGGGTTTGAAAGAGTATATTTTGGCGGAATTGTTGTAGAGGAAACCAAAAAAAGATTTGGATCTGTAAGCGAGACCAAGGAGCGTGAGACAAGGGAAGCGCTGCGCAAGGAGCATGGAATGGCTGCAATGGCCATACTATCCGAACCCAAATTGCGGAAGCTTGTTGATTCTGGAAAGAGTGTTGTTATTGATGATTTAATGAGCTGGCAGGAACTCACTTTCATGCGCGAAAAATTTCCCGACATGATTTTACTTGTTCTTTTCTCCTCTCCAAAAACACGCTACACACGGCTTGCAGTTAGGAAAGAACGGCCGCTTGCAAAGGGCGAAAGTGCCGAGAGAGACAAATCAGAGATAGAAAACCTGCATAAGGGCGGTACTCTTGCAATGGCGGATTATACAATTATAAATGAAACAACTAAAGAAGAATTGGAAAGGGAATTACAGGCATTTTTTGAGGCTGTTTCCAAATAAAAATAAATACTTGTTGAGTTCTATTTCTTACTAATGGCCCGCAAAAAACATGGTTTGTCCGAAAGAAAGCTGGCTCAGCGCAGCAAGAGCGGCAAATTGGGGATTAGTGCAGCGGGAAGGGAGCGCCTGGAACATTTGAGGGATGTCCGCGCCCTGAGGCTTTCAAGAATAGTGCAGCCAGCGCACCCAACAAAAGTAACGAAAAAAGTTCTTTTTGTATGCCCTGGAGGAATGGAATCCTCTCTCTTGGCAATGAAAACTTTTAGGGGCCTTGCAAATCAAAATCCTGTTGAAGCAAAACTTGTTTTGGATTATGCGGGCTGGATGCAGGTGCCAAAACAGGAGTTTGAAAAGGATGTGCTGAGTGCAGACATTGTTGTTCCTATGCATCCTGCAGTAAGAGTCAGAGTAAATGAAGTTTTGGCTAAAACACGCAAAAAAATTTTGGTTAGTGCAGTGGATTTTGAGAGTATCAGCGATCAGTATGACATGGGGAAATATGAGAGAGTCCTGAAAGAAGTGAGAGGTTCGCTTAAAAAATAAAAAAATTGGAAGAAAATAAAAAAAAGAAAATTTGGGAAATGTGAGCGAAGCTCACTTTCAGTTTCTGAAAGAAACAGTTTCTTTCCCGGGGCTTTCTTTTTTTTAGAGAAAGGCTCTACATTTCCATTCCGCCCATGCCCCCCATTCCTGGCGGCATTCCGCCCCCTGGTGGCATGTCTCCTCTTTTGCTTGTTCCTGCTATAATGTCGTCAATGCGCAATAGCATTTCCGCTACTTCTGTTCCTGAGGTTATTGCCTGTGTTTTTACTGAAAGGGGCTCTATTACATTGAGAGCTTTCATGTCCCCAATCTTTGCCTTGATTACGTCAACTCCAATGTGTTTGCCTGATTTTCCCTTGTGCTTTGACCTTAGGTTTACAAGCGTATCCAATGGATCCATTCCTGCTGTTTCTGCAAGAGTCCTTGGAATTTCCTCAAGAGCGTCTGCAAAAGCCTCTATTGCAAGCTGTTCCTTGCCTCCAATAGTCTGGGCGTATTCGCGCAATTGAACAGCCATTTCAATTTCAGGGCTTCCGCCCCCTGCAACAATTTTCCCGTCTTTAATTGCAGTGGCTGTTGCCATTAAGGCGTCGTGAACTGCGCGTTCTGCTTCCTCTACAACGTGTTCAGAGCCTCCGCGGATTAACATTGAAACACTTTTTGGGTTTTTGCAGCCTTCTATGAACACCATGTCGTCACCTGAAATTTTTTTGGCTTCGACTGTTTCTGCTTTTCCCAAATCGCCTGATGTAATGTCCTGGACTCTTGAAACAATTTTTGCTCCAGTTGCCCTTGACAATGCCTCCATGTCTGATTGTTTTACTCTGCGGATTGCTGCAATCCCTTCTTTTGCAAGGAAGTGCTGTGCCATGTCGTCAATTCCCTTCTGGCAGATTAAAACATTTGCTCCTGTGCTTTTGATTGACTCAACCATTTTTCTGAGCATTCCCTCTTCCTGGTCCAAGAATGCTTGAAGTTGATCGGGAGAACTGATTTCAACTTTAGTGTCTGTTTCAGGGCTTTTTATTTCAAGTGCGGCTTCTATCAAGGCAATTTTTGCGGCCTTGACTTTTTTTGGCATTCCATTGTGGACTATTTCCTTGTCAATAACAATTCCCTTTATCAGTTCACTTTGTGCCAAAGAAGCTCCCTGCTTTTTTTCTACCTGCACATTGTCAATGTTTATTGTTACTTTGCCGTCTTCTTCATCTGCGATTTGTGTTATTGCTTTTACTACTATGTCTGCAAGTGCGTCAGCTGATTCTGCTGCCTTGCCAGTCATTGAAGTCAATGCAATATTCTTGAGTATTTTTGTGTCCTTAAAAGTTACAGTGTCTGCAATGCCTCTAGCTGCTTCTTTTGCCTTTATTGCGCCAAGCCTATAGCCCTTGATTATAATGCTCGGGTGTATTTCATCATCCAAAAGCTTTTCAGCATTTTTCAAAAGCGCTCCTGCTATTACTACTGCCGATGTTGTTCCGTCTCCCACTTCTTGGTCCTGTGTTTTTGCGATTTCAACCATCATTTTTCCGACAGGGTGCTCTATGCTCATTTCCTCCAAAATAGTTGCACCATCATTGGAGATTGTAATGTCCCCTAATTCGTCTACAATCATTTTATCCATGCCTCTTGGGCCCAAAGTTGATTTCACTGCATTGGCTACTGCCTTTGCAATTAAAATATTCAGTCTCTGCGCGTCTCTTCCGCGCGTTCTTTTTGTACCGTCACTCAAAAAAACCACTGGTTGCTGTGTTGCTTCTGCCATTAAATCCACCTCCAAATTTCAAAAAATGGCTCACTCTAATATTTGTTTAACACCTAAAAAAAGGATAAATTATTGATGGATATAAATGTTTAAAAAGCTTTGCTGTTTTTTGCTGGATGTGAATGTTGTGCCAATTTTTTTCTCTATTGTCTTGGCTTTATACTGCTGGTTTTTCTTGTATGTGTATTAGAAATCTTTTTAATTCTAAAGGGCGTTGTTTTTGTAAGAGCGTTTTTTTATGGTTGGAAAGAAGCAGTTGGGGCGCAGGAAGAATGTAAAGAGCAAGCCTGTTGGTTTTGTGAAAGTTGATTCCAAAGGAAAACTTGCTGCAGTAGATATTACTCCGCATTTTGAAAAGGGAAGAGTTCCAATTTATTCGAGAAGAGACGGTCAGATTACAACAGACACGCGCAAGGGAGAAAGGCGCGTGCTGCCTGACAGGCGCAGGAAACAGCGCCGCAAAATGCATATTCGTAGAATTGGCGGCAGAGGGCATGACGGAACAATTGAAGTAACTAAATCTATTTTTGAAAGACTGAATGAACCGCGCCCTACAAAGTTTACTCACGAACCCGGGCATTTTTTGCCCGATGACTATATTAGTTTCAAAGACCGCAGAAAAAAAGAGCGCAGAAAAAGAATGCGCAGGACATCTGAAAAATAATTTCCTATTTTTCCATAACTCTGAACTGTTTCCGCATTTCCTGCTTTCTTTCCGCAAAATTGTTTCTATTAAGGCTTAAAATTCTTATTGTATGGGAATTGTGTACTGGGATTGCAGATGGCAAAAAATGAGATAATTAGGCTTGAGAATGTCTCCAAAATTTATCAGTTGGGGGATGTGCAGATAAAGGCGCTTGATGAAATTAACCTTGGCATTTGCAAGGGCGAATTTATTGCTGTTTTAGGGCCAAGCGGATCTGGAAAGACAACTCTGTTGGATGTTCTCAGCACAATGCTCCAGCCAACCTCGGGAAAAGTTATTATTGAAGGCAATGCGACAAATGAAATGGATAACGAAAGGCTCTCCCAATTCCGCGGAGAAAAAATTGGAATGATTTTCCAGAGCTTTAACCTGCTTCCAAAACTAACAGCTTTGGAGAATGTAATGGTTCCAATGTGGGTTAACAAGCTTTCAAAATCACAGCGCAGGAAAAAGGCAGTTGCACTGCTTGAAAAAGTAGGTTTGGGAGACAGGCTCTATAACAGACCCAATCAACTTTCCGGCGGGCAAATGCAGCGCGTTGCAATAGCAAGGTCTCTTGCTTTGGACCCAACTATTATTGTTGCAGACGAGCCAACGGGAAACCTTGATTCAAAATCAGAGGACCAGATAATAGACATTCTATGCGAGCTCAATACAAAAGAGGGCAAGACAATACTGCTTGTAACCCACGAACCGGAGATAGGACGCAGGGCACCAAAGCAGATTTTGATGAGAGACGGCAAAATAGAGAAAACAATCGGCTTTTCAAAATGCAACGGGGAAAAAATGCTTGCAAGAAAAATGCAGAATAACTGCAGCAGCAAATCCAGAGCAAACAAAATAACAAGAGCCGGAAGAGCGGTGAATAGAAAATGAATGCTGAATTGTTTGAGGTTGCTGCAAAAAACCTGAGAAGGCAGGGAGTGCGCACATATCTCACTCTTATTGGAATAGTAATAGGAATTGCCGCAATTGTAGCATTGCTTTCAATTGGGCAGGGTTTGAATGTTGCTGTTACACAGCAGTTTGAGCAATTGGGTTCGAACACAATATTTGTTATTCCAATCTCAATTCAGGGGTCAGAATCCGCGGAAATCAAGGATTCCGATATTTCGAGAATAGAGGCGTATAAGGGCGTTGAAATTGTTGTTCCAATTTACGCTTCTTCAGCAATTTTGGAGTATGCAAACTCAAAAGTGACTGTGTCTATTTCCGCAGCAGATGCAGATAAGGCAATGATATTTGAAGATACTGGCTTTTTTGATGTTAAAGAAGGCAGAATGCTCACAAAGTCAGACAGTTCGGCAGTTGTAATTGGACAGAGAATAGCAGAGGACTATTTTGAAAAGGAAATAAGGCTCAGAAAAAAAGTTTTGATTAACGGCAAATCATATAGGGTAGTCGGCATTTTGGCGGCTGCTTCGCAGACAATAGGCGGGGGCGGTCCTGATCCCGG
>JAFGEM010000105.1 GCA_016931555.1 Candidatus Iainarchaeum sp.
AAAAAGACTGGAAAAAAAGCTTTTAAAGGAATTATTCTTCCAAACTCTGAGTTCTGCCTGAAACAGTGCCTAGTACATTCGTTGAAAAGAATGATTTTAAACAGTTTCTTAGTGCTTGATTATGTATGCCGGAAAGAGTGTGCATAATTGGCTTGGGCTATGTGGGATTGCCATTGGCTTGTTTGTGTGTGGAAAAGGGATTTGAAGTCAAAGGCTTTGACATAGACAGGCAGCGCATTGAAAAAATAACGCGCGGGGTTCCTCCGATTCGCGACTCTTTTTTGGAAAAAACTCTTCCGCTTGTCTATGAGAAGATAAAAGTGTCTTCAAAGCAGGGTGATGTGCTGCCGAACACAGACATTTTTATTGTTGCAGTGCCAACTCCCGCAGAAAAGAGCAGGCCTGACCTAAAGCCCCTTAAGAGTGCCTGCAGGGCAATTTCAAAATTTGTTTCAAAAAATTCTCTTGTAATAATAGAGTCAACGATTTACCCCGGAACAGTTGAAGAAATAGTTTTGCCGATTCTTGAAAAATCCGGGTTGAAATGCAGTCAAGATTTTTTGTTGGGGCACTGCCCCGAAAGAATAGATCCGGGCAACAAGAAATTTGTTCTCCAAAAGATTCCAAGAGTTCTTGCCTGCACCTCCCCCGAAGGAAACAAGAAGGCGCTTGATTTTTACAGGTCTATTATTGATGCGGATATAATGGTTTTGAATAGTGTGCGTGAGGCAGAAGCAGTCAAGGTTGTGGAAAACACTTTTCGGGATATTAACATTGCTTATGTTAACGAGCTTGCCAAGAGCTTTGAAAAAATGAAAATTGATTTGCCGCAGGTTATACGCGGCGCCTCTACAAAGCCTTTTGGGTATATGCCGTTTTATCCCGGCCCTGGAGTCGGAGGTCACTGCATTGCACAAGACCCGTACTATTTGATATCCAAGGCAAGGAAACACGGGTTTGAACACAGTTTTCTCAAGCTTGCTAGAAAAATAAATAATTCAATGCCTGCCCATGTTGTAGGCATTATTGAAAGTGCCCTGGCTGCAAAAAACATTAAACTTGAGGATTCCAAAATATGCATTTTGGGTTTGTCTTACAAGCCAGACATTGACGATACGCGTGAAAGCCCTTCCCTGAAAATAGTTGATTTGCTTCTGAAAAAGCGTGTTAAGCTGAAAATATTTGACCCTTTCCTGCCCAAAGAGAGCAATGTTGCTTCCCTGATAGAGGCGATTGCCGGCTGCAACTGCATTGTATTGTGCGCTCACCACTCACAGTTTGTGGAAAAACTGTCGCCCGAATTTTTGGCTGCAAACAATGCCCAGATTATTGTTGACACGCACAACGTGCTTGACAAAAAAGGCATTCAGGCAAAAGGAATTGTGTACAAGGGCGTTGGGGCATAGGGCAACAATTTTTGCTTGCAGATTTTTGTGAGTGCATTATTTTGCCAGTTTTTCCAGCTTTTTTCTCAATCCAGTGTGGTCAAGGGGGTGGAGCTGGTCTAAAATTGTAATAGCAAATCTTCCTGTTTTTCTGTTGTATCCTGTTATAATTATGTTGTTTCTCCCCTCCAGATCATAAGAAAAATTTTTCTTGCTCTGAGAAAGCTTCCTTAAATTGGCTTCCAGTTCTTCCTCCATTGCCAGCAGATCTTCCCCTGTTATGTCTGGGTATTTCGAGAGAAAGCCTTGGGCTTGTCTCACTTTATTGCGTGCACTTTCCTCTTCTTCTCCCCTATAATATGACATTTCCTGGACTGCGTCTTCCGGATCATTGAGAACATCGCGCAATAATTCCGCCCCAAAACCCCCGACTTTTTCCATTACCCCGACGTATGCGTTCGCATGCAAATATTTGACTGTCCTTAATTCATAAGTTCTTGGCTTTATAATTCCGCTCTGGACAGCAGTTGCGTGGGCCTTTCTCAGAAGCCTGTTGTTCACCCGTGCCAAATCCTGGTTAGGCCCGTATTTTACTGTTCTTTTCTTTCCCCCTACATTTGAGTGGAAAACAAACAATTTTTCCCTTTCCCCGCGTCTTTCTGCAAAACTCTTAAGGCGCCTTGCTTTCACAGGGCTCTGGAAAAACCTGTTTGCCTGCCTTTTTTTCTTTCTCGAAAGCGCAGCCATGTGAGAATTAGAGGCAAACTATTTTTATTGCTTTTTTGCAGTGTAGAAATCCTTTTTTGCTTTATACTTAAAAGGCAATTTTAATTATAAACTTTGTAAAGGATTTTTAAAGGGCCCTGATTTTTTTAAAATCATTTTGACTTTTTTTGTGTTTCCTGTTTTTTTAGCCTGTAAAATATTTCATCCAAAGTTTTTTTCTGGCGGGCATTCATGTCTGCGATTAATGCGAGTATTATCAGGAGAAAGCCCACCACAATTAGTATTACATCTGTGTACACTATCCACATGAAAGGGTCTATTTTGTGGATCAGCAAGAGCCGCAACCAGAGTATAAGTGCGCTTATTCCGCCTGTTAGAAGAAAAACCGCGCCTATTGTCCCAAAGAATTTGAGGGGCTTGTGGTCTCTTATTGTTCGCACAATAATGAGCAGGGCTTTTATTGAATAGGAGAACCAGCTTTGTACAACACGTGATTTTCCGCTGCGTTCCCCCTTTACTTTGCATGGCACTTCTGCAACGCACATTCCCTTTTCAACTGCATCAAGCAGTGTTTCCTGCGTGTAGGTGTGTTTTGCAAACAGGTTTAAGCGAAGTGCGCATTCCCTGCTGTACGCCCTAAACCCGCATTGTGTGTCAGTGAACTCCTGTTTTGTGAGCCATGAAACGATTTTTGTGAAAATAGAGTTTCCAAGTTTCTTTATTTTGGGCATTTTGGGTTCAATGCTTTTGTCCTTAAAGCGCGAGCAGGTGACAAGGTCTGCCTTTCCGTCTATGATCGGCTGGATTATTTTTGGAATTTCTTTTGGGTTGAATTGCATGTCTGCATCAATGTTAACAATTACATCTGCTCCCATGTCAAGTGCTGCTTCTATTCCTGTTTTGAATGCTACCCCGAGCCCTTTGTTTGTTTTGTGTGAAACAATTTTTTTTGCCCCTGCTTTTAGCGCCTGTCTTTCAGTTTCGTCTGTGCTGCCGTCATTGACAACGAGTATTTCAATTTTTTTTATTCCAAAAATTTTTTTGGGAGTCTCTTTGATTACCTGGGCAATTGTTTTTTCCTCGTTAAAAGCCGGTATCATGACAACGAGTTTTATTGCAAACACCTTTTTTTTGGGTTTTTAATTGCGCATGTATTTGATTAGGTTCCAGCCGCTTCTGAAACTTGTTTTTGCTAATTCCTTGTTTGTCATTCTTTGCCTTATTGCCTTCATTATATAGCGCGGGCGCAGATAGTACTGTTTGTAAGCGCTTTTCAAGTGCTTTTCAAAATCCTCTTTTGAAAGATTCGGGTATTCAAATATGGGGGCAATGCATCCGCAGTCATCCAGGTAATCAGACCACTTGTCTATTTTAAGCAGGCCTTTTTCTTTCAGGAGGTTGAAGAATTCTGTTCCGGGATATGGCTGGGCAACAGAGAACTGCACAAAATCAATGTCCAGTGACTTTGCGTAATCAATTGTCTGCTGTATTGTTTCTTTTGTTTCGCCTGGCATCCCGAACACAAAAGTTCCATGGACTTGTATTCCCGCTTTTTTGAAGAGCTCTGCGCATTTTCTTCCCTGTTCTGCTGTGGCTCTCGGCCCCTTTTTCATTGTTTTTAAAATCTCGTCGTTGCCTGATTCAAAACCGACTTTTACCAAAAAACATCCTGCCTCTTTCATTTTCACTGCAATTTCCTCATCAACAGAGTCAGTGCGTGAGTATGCGGCCCAGGGCAGATTAACATTCTCTTTTATCAGCAGATCGCACAACTCGAGAATGTGTTTCTTGTTCACATTAAGGGTATCGTCGTTGAAGAGCACGCTTTTAAGCGCGGGAAAATTCTGTTTAATGTGCTTCATTTCGTCCACAATGTTGCGCGCGCTTCTGAACCTGTAAGCGCGCCCTGACATGAGCTGCGGTCCAGCGCAGAAAATGCATGCGTGCGGGCATCCTCTGCCCCCTAATATAAATGTAAACGGGTTTTTGTATAGCGCGCTGTAATATTTTTCGTTTGGAAGGAATTCGCGCGCGGGAAAAGGCAGTTCATCCAAATTCTGGATGGGCAGCCTATTCTGATTATGTATAAGTTTTCCGTCTTTTTTGAAGCTTATTCCCAAACAGGTTTTCAGGCTTTTTCCATTGGCCAAATCAAGAATAGTTTCTTCATATTCTCCGCGTGCAATCAAATCAAACCCCTTATCCAAGGTGTCTTCTGGAACAGCAGTTGCATGCACCCCGACAGCAATTGTTTTTCCTCCGCTCTCTTTTTTCAGTTCTTTTGCAAGCGTGCCATCAGATTCAACTGATGCAGTTGATGTAAGCATTACAATTAGCTCTGGCCTAAACTCTTTTATGCGTGCAATTGTCTCCTCGCGCGTAATTTCAAGTGCAGGGGCATCAATCAAATCCACGTCATGGCCTGCTTTTTTGCACAATGCAGTGCCATATGCAAGCAATAATGGCGGGTGCAATGCCTTTTGCGGCGACACTGCCTGAAATCTTACTTCCCTGTTATATGTGGTATCATGAAACGGCGGATTTAGAAAGACAAGCCTCATTTTTAACACTCTGACAATTCGAACAATAAACCAATTTGAATTTTAAAGCATTTTAAACCCAAATTTATTCATAATTTTATTAATAAAATCTATAAAAAGTAAAGGCTTGATTGCTTATTTAAATTCTATTGGTGCAAAGCTCGATGAAACACAATGATTCGATTACACTCATTAATTTTGCAGGATCTGGATACATTACACATCCTTCGCCGCCTCTCTGGATTGCATATCTGCAGGCAGCCTTAAAAAAGAACGGCGTGCGCGTAAATGTGATTGACGAGGCCGCGGGCCAGAAAATTGAAAACATTGAAACAAAATGGGTCGGGCTTACTGTCTACACTCCTATTGCAAAAAAGGTTTTCGAGTTGGCAGACAGCTTCCGAAGCCAGGGCATAAGAGTCATGCTCGGGGGCCCCCATGTAGCAATTTTTCCAAAAGAATCTGCAAAACATGCCGACAAAATTATTCTGGGGGAAGGAGAACAAAGCCTCAAGCATGTTTTCAATTC
>JAFGEM010000106.1 GCA_016931555.1 Candidatus Iainarchaeum sp.
AAAACTCGTCCCTCGAAGGCTTTTTTGCAATAACAAAAACCCTTTTGGAGGAGGAAAAAAAACCCGAAAGCCGTTGTTTGGGCCTGAGCCCTGCAATTAAGCCTTTTTTCTCGCCATCCATTCAAACCACAAAAAAGAATTTTCAAATTAATAAACAAAATTAGCTGAAAAGGGTTTAAAAAACTTGAGGAAAAGAGAAAAAGGATGGAAAAGGGAATTAGGTAAATTTTATTCCCAAATCAACTATTTCTCCGGATGAGAGTGCGTCTGGATTGTCAATGTAAGGGAATTTGCCTCCGGCAATTACAATCATTGCCTGAATCTGGTTCTTGGGCAGATTCTCGTCAATCATTGCACCCCAAATAATGTGTGCGTTAGCGCTTATTTTTGCTGAGACAGTTTCAACAATCATTTCAGCCTCTCTCAAAGTCATGTCAGTGCCGCCAATCACATTTACAAGAGCCCTGTTGGCATCTGTAATGTCAACATCGAGCAAAGGGCTTGTTAATGCATTTTCAACTGCTTCAAGAGCACGTGCCTCGCCCTGTTCCGAGCTTTTGGATTCTCCCAAGCCAATCATTGCTGCACCGCCCCTCTGAAGGATTGTCCGCAGGTCGGCAAAGTCAAGGTTAATTAACCCGGGTTTTGTAACCATTTCAGTTATGCCCTTCACAGCATTTGTCAATACTTCATCAGCAACCTTAAACGCTGCGTTAACAGGCAAATCAGGGGCAATCTCCAAAATCTTGTCGTTCGGAATCACTATTACAGTGTCAGCAAATTTTCTCAATGCAGCCAAGCCCCCCATTGCATTCTCCATTCGCTTTCTGCCCTCAACAGTGAAAGGCAAAGTAACAACTCCTATTGTAAGGGCTTTCATTTCTTTTGTCAACTCGGAAACAACTGGTGCCGCACCTGTTCCTGTGCCACCGCCCATTCCGCAGGTAACAAAAATCAAATCACTGTCTGCAAGCAGTTCAGCGAGCTCTTCAATGCTTTCCCTTGCAGCGCCCTCTCCGACTGAAGGGTCTGAACCAGAGCCCAAACCTCGGGTTAACTCCTGCCCAATCAAAATCTTTTTGTCACACACAGTGTTAAGCAAATCCTGGGCATCAGTGTTAACGCCTATTGTTTCCGCGCCCGCAATCTTTACTTCAGTCATTCTCTCAATAGTATTGCAGCCGCCGCCTCCCACACCAACAACACGAATTTTTGCCTGGGAAGCCTCCAAAAGCTTTACAAGCTCTTCATCATTCCTCGGAGCAAGCTTTGAGGATTTAGAAACAGATTTTTTCACATTAGAAATTGTTCTTACCGGCGCACTCGTTGCTTTTGCGCGGGAAATAGCTTTCTTAATCACACTCTCCATAAACACCCCTCAATTACCAAAGGCAAAAATTTTATACTACTAATAACATAATCTCCTATCGAAAAAGAATTTAAATATTGGCAAGACGTGTTAATACATAACAGGCGTGTTTTATGGCTGCAAACAAAATAGAATTTACAATAAAAAAAATTAAAAACCTCAAAATTCAGGGCTCGAGCAGAGTGAGAAAAGCAATTGTTGACGCAATGGAATACGGGGCAGAGAACAGC
The DNA here is from genome assembly GCA_016931555.1 of Candidatus Iainarchaeum sp. Taxonomy (GTDB): domain Archaea; phylum Iainarchaeota; class Iainarchaeia; order Iainarchaeales; genus JAFGEM01. The sequence continues at coordinate 1,600 of JAFGEM010000106.1, forward strand.
ACAGCAAAAACTCCGATTGCATTCGGGAGGGAAATGGAAAAAAATGCACACGCGCTTTTGACAGCAAGGCCCACAGAGCCAGAAGCAAGAACAGCAGTCCGCATAATACTTAAGGCAGCGTCGCACCAAGCGCAGACAATTGCAGATGCACGCGAAAACGTGCTGCGCACAATAAAAAATTATGAGCGTGACAGGGAAAACGCAATGAAAACAATTGCAGAGTACGGCGCAAATCTGATTCCAAAAAACAGCGTTGTTTTTACGCACTGCCACTCGCACACAGTGGAAGAAATCCTGAAAAAGGCAGGCAAAAAAATTGACTATGTCATTTCAACTGAAACACGGCCCCTCTTCCAGGGAAGAATTACTGCGCGCGCGCTTACAAACGCAGGCATTGAAGTAACACAGATTGTTGATTCCGCTGCAGCGTGCTTCATGCACAAAGCAGACTTGCTTATTACAGGATGCGATGCTGTTCTTATAGACGGAAGCATTGTAAACAAAATTGGAACGCGGTTAATTTCACTCGCCGCAGGAAAAGAAGATGTGCCGCATTACGTTGCAACCTCATCCCACTGTTTTGAGCCTCTGAGCTATTTTGGATTTCCCGAGGAAATAGAGGAGCGCCCAGCATCAGAGATTTGGGAAAAAAAATTGAAAGGGCTTACAATTAAGAATCCTGCATTTGACATTACACAGGCACACTTTGTAAAGGAAATTATCACTGAAAAAGGTGTGTTTGCGCCACAGGCCTTTGCAATGCTAATGCACAACGAGCTTGGATTAGAGCACAGCAAAAAAGAATTTATGAGTTTGCTGCGGCTTTGGAAGAAGGATTAGATGCAAAGAAAAAGAGAGAAAACAAGGCGAGTCTGGCGCATGCACACGAGAGAGGGAAGGCACAGGCTTCTCGCCTATGCCCCTGGTTTTAAGGCGCTGCTCTCAGGGTACAAGGGAACTTTTCTGCGCAGCTATGAATTAATCAGAAAAGAATGGGGCACATTACAGCAAATGAAAATAGTTTCAGACAATGCAACAGGAATACACATAAAAAAAGAGAGAACAGGCAGCTACAGGGGCCAGCTGCACACAGACACTTTCCGGGTTACAGCGCATGGAAAAGACTTCTTTGTCAAGAGAGTGACAAAAAAAGAACTTGCGCAAATGCTTGAGGCATATGATAAAGCATCCCAAGCACTCAAAAAAATGAAGCGTGCTGTTCATGGATTCCGAGTGCATCTTGTAAAGCCAATTGTAGCATATGAAACTGCACAGCCAGCCCGAACATTTGTAGTAACTGAATTCTACCCCGAAGGCAAAGTAAAACTCGTGTGGGATTTACGGGCAAAGGAAATAAAAGTAGTTGAAGCAGTAAAGGAGTTAGATAGAAAAATGAAACAAGAAGGAATCCTCGACGCCAATGAATTCAACACATTCTACAACCCTAAAACCAGGACAATACTATTGTTTGATGTTTTGCTGGAACAAAAAACATAATATTTAATATCTTTTCAATCAAAAGTATTAGCGGGTTTGATTGGGATTCAAACTGAAAGATATTGTAAGCATTTCTGATTTTTCCAAGGCCGATATTGATTTTGTTCTTGAATTGGCTGAGGAAATGGAAA
>JAFGEM010000107.1 GCA_016931555.1 Candidatus Iainarchaeum sp.
TCCATTACTGCCATGAGCATTGTGTTCATTATTCCAATGCCCCCCACTAAAAGTGAAATTGAGGCTAAGCCAATCAGGACAATCTGGACTATGCCCAGCACTGCTCCCATTGCTTCCAAAAGATTTTCCGAAGTATACACAGTAACATCTTTTTCGCCGTGCTCGCGCTCCAAGCGCGCTTCAATCCGCGCAGCCAAATCATCGACAATGTCTTTGCTTGCTGCCTTAACAAAAATTTCCATTGGGTCTTCAACCTCAAAAACATCCTGCATAGTTTTTTTTGTAACCCAAATCATGTTTATTGTGCCAAAGCCCCCCATCATTGCATCGCTTGATTCTAAAATGCCCACAACAGTGAATTCTTCGCCGTTGATTTCTATTTTCTGCCTAAGCCCGATTTCTTGGTCAAAGCCATCTAATGCAAAATCTTCGGGAATTAGAATAGCGTGCTTGTCATTTGGATTCAATTCTCTGCCGCGCTTCAACCGCAAAAAGCCTGTTTTTTCCAAATACTCTGCTTTTTCAGGTTCAAATCCAATCAAAAAAACAGTTTGAGAATCACGCTTGAAAGTGGCTATGCCGCTTGACTCGTAAAAACCCATTACTGCTTCTACGCCGGGAATTGCCTCAATAGTTTTTATGTCTGCATCGCGCACTGTTCGCGAAATTCCCATTGTAACAAAATCTCCGCCCCCCGGCTCAATAAAGATTACATCCAATCCAATGCTTTCAAATTCAGAGGTAACTGCCTGCTGCAATCCAGAGCCGAGGCTTGCCAGGGCAACAATTGCCATTATCCCGATTATTATTCCAAGCAGAGTCAAAAGACTGCGCAAACCCATGTTTTTAAGGTTTCCAAATGCTATTACAAAAAGCTCTCTGTCTACAAGCATGGCTAAACCCTATGCGCAGCATTCCAATGCCCTTATGGGGAGGGCGGCGCTTATTTGCCTCTCTTAAACAAGCGCCTGTAAATAAATCTTGCCAGCCAGATTAATCCAATGATCTGCAGGATTCCTCCAATGGCTCCTGCAATAATCAATGCCACGCCCATATCCTGTTGGGCGTCTGCAGTTGAAACCACTGTCAAAATCAAATCCTTTTCCAATTTCTCGCTTTCGCCATACTGATTTTTGAATTCAAGCACAACGTGAATAGGGTATTCGCCGGGCACGGTTTCAGGATTAACGTTCAACTCAACTTTGAAGGCATCAAAGTCATCTGCTTCCAATGTTCCAATGAATATTCTTTCGTTTGCAAAAATTCCTGCGTCAGTCGAAACATTTGCCACAACAAACTTTGCAGGGCCTATTCCTGTGTTGAACAAATCAAAGCTTATTTCAGAGGTTCCTCCGGGAAATGCTTTTGGAGAGACAGTTCCAATGGCTGTTTCAAGCTCTGCGTCCTGAACAAGCTTTAATCCAATGTATCTTGTTTCAGTGTATTCCGTGTCCTCCTCGTCCTTGAATTCAACTGTTACAGGCAGCATATATGTTTTGAGTGAGGCATCGGGGTCTGAGGTTAATGAAAAATGCACTATTTTTTGTTCATTTGGAGCCAAATTTTCAATGTATTGGTATGTTGCCCCAAGCGGAATTATGTCGCGCTCGACAACAACTCCCGTGCTTGTTACAGTGCGGTCTTCTGCAAAACCAACCACAATATTGCGTGCATTGTCAGAGCCGACATTTGCAATAGTAATGCTTACGCCTGTTGTCTGCCCTGCTTTTGCCTCAACAGCACTGCTCTGGATTATTTCAATTTGGGGATTTCTGGTTTGAACAGTTATTGTCTGTGTTTCACTTTTTTTGGGCAGGTCTTTTTCTGCGTAATTTACTTTTATTACATAGTCTCCGTTCAATGCTTGAGAGTCAACCAAAACATCATATCTTACAGTTGCGGATTGCCCGCCTTTGATTGTTCCGATTTCAAGTACTGGAGATGCAGTTCCTAGTGAAAAGGGGAATTCTGTTTCCCTGCTTTTTCCTCCAGTAAGGTCAAGCTCTATCAGCACATCTTTGGCGTCGGCGCCGCCCAGGTTTTTTAATGTTACAAAAAACTTCATTTGTGTTCCCGGCAATGCGGGTGCGGGATCATAGCTGAAAGAAGTTACTCTCAGTTCCTGTGCCAAAACCCCCTGTGAAATTACTCCCAAAAATAGGAGAAGTGTTGTGAAAAACAAAATTTTTTTCGAATTCATTTAGAAACCCCCTTTTCCAATATTTTAACAATCTTGCCATCTTTTAAAAAAACCATTCTTTCTGCTTTTTCCGCAATGCTCGGCTCATGCGTAACCATCAGAATGGTTTTTCCCTTATTATCATGCAAGTCCTGAATAATTTTTAATATTTGCTCTCCCGAAGCAGAATCAAGGTTTCCAGTGGGCTCGTCAGCAACAATAACATCAGGGTCTACTGCGAGGGCGCGTGCAATTGCAACTCTCTGCCTTTGCCCTCCGGAAAGCTGGTTTGGCTTGTGGTCAACCCTGTCTGAAAGCCCAACGTCCTCTAAAATTTCAAGCGCAATTTTTTTCCGCTTTCCCGCGGGAACTCCCTGAAACCACAGTGGAAGCATAACATTCTCCAATGCGTTCATGCGTGAAACAAGGTTAAAAGTCTGGAAAATAAATCCAATTGTCTGCCCGCGCACAACAGCCAAGCCAGAGTCATCCATTTTTGAAATAGGCCTGCCGTTAATATAAACCTCGCCGCTTGACGGGCGCAGCAGAGCGCTTAGAACATCCAAAAGTGTTGTTTTTCCGCTCCCCGAAGGGCCCATTATTGAAACAAAATCGCCTTTTTCTACATCCAAGGAAATTCCGTCCAAAGCGCGCACTTTTACCTCGCCCATGTCAAAAACCTTTTTAATGTTCTCAACTTTAATTACAGGCTGTGCCATAAAAATCACTTTTTTCTGCTTTTCTTAGAAACAATTTTTTCGAAATTCTTAAAATCTCCTGTTTTTGCAAAACTTTCAAAATTCCCCAAATGTTCCATCATTTTTGAGAGAGCATCAGTCTTCATAAAAACAATTCTCTGGAAACCCGCGCTTTCTGCGCACAATACGAGAAGCTTGTCTCCCGCGTTTATGCCAAATTTTTTCCGCGCCTCAATAGGCAATACAACCTGCCCTCTCTCCCCCACAGTAGCGCTTCCCGTTAAATCCATCCAGTGGTTATATTTTTTCACACAAATCACACAAATATGAATAATATGATTTTAATGTTTATAAGGCTATCGGTTTTCCAAGGCGCGGATTTTTTATGGCTTTGCAACTAAGGCTGTTTTTATGCCGGATTATTATTCCGAGACAGCGCGCGGTTATAATGAGCTGCACGGGCCAGAGCAGATAAAGAAAGCGCGCCTGATCAGGGAGAAAATAGCGCCTAAAGGGCTGCTTTTGGATGTTGGTGCGGGAACTGGAATTGCAACACGCGAATTTGATGAGTGCTGTGAAACAATTGCTTTGGACCCGAGCATTGGAATGCTGGAACAGGGAAAAGGAATGCGTGTTTGCTCAAAAGCCGAGGAGCTTCCCTTTAAGGAAAATACATTTGATTGTGTTGTCTCAATTACTGCGCTTCACCATGCAGACCTTGCGCGCGCATGGAGTGAAATTAAGAGGGTTGCAAAGCCCAATGCACGGGTTGCGGTTTCTTTTTTCAAAAGGGCAGGGAATATTGCAAAAGCGAGGGAATTATTTCACGAATTTGATGTTTTTGAGGAGGAAAAGGACATTATTTTCTTTTCAAAGAACTTTGCCAAATCAAAATAATAAGTTTATAAAAACTACTATGCCCAAAATTGAGTATTAATTACTTTTAATAAAAGAAAATAAAAAGGGGCGATTTTTTGGAGGAAGAGCAAAAAGAGGAAAATGTTTCTCAGGAAACAAAAATCGAGGAAACAAAGGCTGATGAACCAGAATCTTTTGACACAAAGCCAAGGATTCGTGTGAAACGGTCTTTCATTAACGGAACAATAATTGCTGTTGTATTTCTTGTAATAGGCGCTGTTTTAGGAAGCTTTCTTATCCCTTCCAGTGGCCTGGCAGCAACACCATTGGCCCAGGGCAATACAGGAGACAATGCAATGAGTGCAGATGCAGTGGGAGACAAAGTAATTGACTATCTTAATGCAAATTTTTTCTCTGCACAGGGCATGACTGCACAGCTCAGCAATATAGAAGAGCAGTATGGCATGTACTTTGTCGAGTTTGATGTTTATCAAGGAGAAGAAGTGCAGGGTTCGCTGAGTGTTTATGCAACAGAAGATGCAAAAACAATGTTAGTTAATGCGCAGGTTTTTGACCTCGACACTGCATTGGAACAGCCGGAACCCGAGCCATCAGCTGAGGTGCAAAAAAGTGACAAGCCAGAGGTAGAATTGTTTGTAATGAGCTACTGCCCATATGGGACACAAATGGAAAAAGCAGTTCTTCCAGTGGTTGAAACGCTCGGAGACGATATTGACTTCAAATTGAGATTTGTTTACTATGCAATGCATGGAGAAACAGAGGTAACTGAGCAAACAAAACAGTACTGCATCCAAAAGGAACAGAATGAAAAGTTTGTTCCCTATCTCTCGTGCTTTCTGAAAGAAGGAGACACAGAAGCATGTTTGGCAGAAACAGAAATTGACACTGCATTGTTAGAAGCCTGCGTTGCAGCAGCAGACACGGAATTCAATATAACTGCAAATCTCGAGGATACAGCAAGCTATCTGAGCGGGCAGTTTCCATTGTTTGACGTAGATGCAGTTGCAAACGCAGCATATGGCGTGGGAGGCTCTCCAACTCTCGTTATAAACGGGACAACTGTAAGTGTAAACAGAACTCCTGCAGCTGTTCTTGACAGCGTCTGCGCAGCATTCAACAATGCTCCGGAAGCATGCGCTGCAGAGCTCTCAACTGAAACCCCGGCCTCAGGATTTGGTTACGAGGGAACGGGAACAGGAAACGGAAGCTGCAGCTAAGCAAAGTGCATTGTGAAAGGCTTTTTTTTGCCTTTCCCCCTTTTTTCTATTTTTTTTGCAATGCAATGTAATTAAAACTTATTGAACTTAATTGAATTATTTGGAGGTTTTTTTGTGAAGGTAATTGTGTATTCCGCACAGGTATGCCCATGGTGCGGCGTGGCAAAGGATTTTTTGCGCAAGCATAACATTGACTTTACCGAGGTTGATGTTTCTGCAAACAGGGAAAACCTGCAGGAGCTCATGGAAAAAAGCGGACAGACAGGCGTTCCAGTCATAGACATTGACGGCAAAATAATAATTGGATTTGACGAATTTCGCCTGAAACAGGCTATTGGGCTAAAAGCATGAGATTAAGTTGGGCGTTTTTATGGAAAACAAGGTTAAAATAAAGAAATCCAAGATTTCAATTGATTCAAAAGAGCATGCAAAGGAAAACAATTTAAAACTCAACCCGGATTCAAAGATTCGCGAGGCTATTCTGACTGCCCTTGCAAAAAACGAGGTCCAGCACGGCAAACCATATTGCCCATGCAGAGCCATAACAGGCGTGGAAAAAGAGGACGAAAAAATCGTCTGCCCCTGCATTTACCACTTCGCGGAAGTAAAAGAAATGGGGCACTGCAAATGCAAACTCTTTTTTGCAAGTGACGCTTAATGGGTTTTTTTGACTTAATAAAAAAACGCGTTTCAGTTAGAAAATTTGAGGCAAAACCTGTTCCCCAAGAGACAATCGACAAGCTAACGTATGCAATTAACAGGGCTCCCAGTGCAGGGAATCTCCAAAGCTATTCTGTTCTCACTGTAAAAACACTGCCCCTTAAGAAAAAACTTGCCAAAGCGTGTTTTTCACAGGGTTTTGTTGAAAAAGCTCCCATTCTAATGGTTTTTTTTGCTGATTGCGCACGCGCAGAACAGAGATACAATGAGAGAGGCGAATTTTATGCTGTCCAGGATGCCACTATTGCAGCCTCTTATGCCCAGCTTGCGGCAGTAGAGCTTGGAATTGCAAGCTGTTGGATTGGGGCTTTTGACGAAAAAGCAATACAAAAAATAGCCAATGCACAGGATTTTTTTAAGCCTGTTGCTGTTTTGGCTATTGGCTTTTCCGCGGAAAAACCAAAACAGTCTGTTCGGCGCCAACCAAAAGAAATTTTTTTCGCTGAAACAGAGGGCGCTCAGCAAGCGTTCCCGGATTTTGGAAAAAAACAAAAAAACACGTAATTCAGATTAAAGATTTATAACGAGAATTAATTTCGGATTCCTTATTTCTTATTTTTTTTTGAATTATTTTTATTTTCTTTCCTAACTTTTTTTGCTTTTATTATTCGTAAAACCAACTATAATTTTTTTAAGGAAATAATTTATAAAGGACGAAGACTTAAGTTATTCTATCAATTTTTTAATGTGTTTTTTATGCGGCTAGAGGA
>JAFGEM010000108.1 GCA_016931555.1 Candidatus Iainarchaeum sp.
ATTCCATTGGTTGCAGACATTCACTTTGATTACAAGCTGGCAATAGCTTCCATGCCTTTTGTAGACAAAGTTAGAATTGACCCTGGAAACATTGGTTCATCTGCAAATTTCAAAAAAATAATAAAGAATGCAAAAAATTTTGGAGTTCCAATAAGAATTGGAGTGAACAGTGGTTCCGTAGAAAAAAAATTCTTGAAAAAGTTCGGAGGCCCAAAACCAATAGCATTAGTAGAATCAGCCCTAAAACACATTCACTTCTGCGAAAAAAACGATTTTGAAAATATTGTTGTTTCACTCAAAAGCAGCAATGTCTTAGACACTATTACAGCAAACGAGCTGATAGCAAAGAAAACTAGTTACCCCCTGCATTTGGGTGTTACGCAAGCAGGATTAGCTTTTTCAGGAACTGTACGCTCTAGCATTGGATTGGGTTGCTTGCTTAGAGAAGGTATTGGAGACACTATTAGAGTTTCTTTGACAGACAATCCAATAAAAGAGGTTAGAGTTGGTTTAGAAATCTTACGTTCTTTAAACCTCAGGCGTGAAGGAGTAACCATAGTTTCATGCCCTTCCTGCGGCAGAACTGAAATTGATTTACAAAAATTAGTGCAAAAAGTCCAAAAAGCCACTATAAAAATCAAAAAGCCAGTTAAGATTGCGATAATGGGTTGCGTTGTTAACGGGCCTGGCGAAGCGCGCGAGGCGGACATTGGTTTTGCTGGAGGCAAAAAATGTGGGATAATTTTTAGAAAAGGAAAGGTGTTAAGAAAAGTTGCAGAATCACAAGCAGTTAAAGAACTTTTAAAGGAAATAGAAAAATTTTGAAATCAAAAATTTATTTTCACGGTATTCAAAGTCCTAACAGGCCTCCCCTCTTTATTAATTTGCACGAGTCCTTCTTCTCTTAACTTTGATATTATTGCGCTAACATTGGAAGTGTGTTTTCCGAGTTTCCTTGAAATTTCGGTTATGCTATTGTTTCCATTACTCAAATTCAACACGTCTAAAACAAATTTGCTTCCCAACAACTTGCTGATTCTCAAAATATTTTCAGGCTTGTTTGCCGAATAATACTTTGCAGATTGCTTGTCTTGTAGTTGGCTTTTCAGTTTTTTAAGATATGCTTCTAGGTTGTAGGCCAACAAAAACCTTTGGTCCTTAATCGAATGTTTTTCCAAGTTTGGCTGTTTTTTGCTTGGCAAAACTTTTCCATATTCAAAAACAATGAATTCTGACAAGACTTTGGATAACAGGTTATCAAAAAGTTCCTTGATGTGCTTCGACGAAACATTATATTGCCTTATCACAGAATAAATTTCTTGTACACTCATGTCTATTGAAGGCATGCAAAATTTTTTGTTAACCAATTGAGTGTGACCAAAACAAGGAACTCCTTTCATAACAAGGATAGGCAAATCCTTGGATAGTGTCCCTTCTTGGATTAGAGTGTCTTTTGCTACTAACAATAGCCTGCTGCCAGCATTGCCAGACACAAAAACATCTATTTTGCCCTCTATTTCCTCAGGATAAATTTGCGGAAAAAACTTGCAGGCAAACAAATCAAGGTATTTTTGCACAGCATACGCCAAAGAAAATTTTGTGTTTTTTGGAACATAATATCTTTCAACCCACCATTTGGGTATGTTAAATGCAGAGTTAGGAAACAAACTTAACGCCTTATAAAATTCTACTATGTTCTGGTCGTCAAGTTTAATGAATTTAATCCACGCTTCCGAAGACTTGAACACAAAAACATTCTGCTCTCGCACGCCCAAAGACGCCAAAATGTCCCTAATGACTTCTAAGTTAGTTTGAATTACCCCTGTTTCCCTAGAAGCCATAGGCGAAGAAAAATGAACATGCTTTTTCGCAAAAAGCACTGTGTCTGCCAAAGCAATGTAAAAATAAACATTAGGAGACTTTGCCAAAGTAGACAAGAAAACAAATTGGGTTAAATAATAATAGTTAAAATTAAAGAAATTCGTTGAAAAAAAGACATTCACCCGCTCCCCCTTTTCAAGCTTTTGCTTTATCGCCTCTCTAAAAACATGCTCGTACTCAGGAGCCAAGTCAAACGCATCATCCAAACTCAAATCAAAATCCACAAAAACCCCTTATTCTTTCATAATAACAAAGTTATGCGAAAGTATTAAATAACAATAAAAACAACAGTGGCAGCAAGTATGTTAGAACAACCAAAAGGAAGATTTTGATTAAAATGATTGCTTTAATTTTGCCAGGCATTCAAAAAAAGCAGGCAGACACAAGAGACCGTATAGTATCAATCTTAACAGAATACTGGCCATTGACAACAAAATCGATTTACGCAATAATAACACGGCAGGGGCAGGATATAACCTATCAGGCTGTTCACAAGAACATTAAGCAATTGTTGGAACAGGGGATTGTGGTTCAGCATAAGAGAAAATATTATTTGAATGCACAATGGGTTGAGGAAATAAAAAAATTTGTTTTAGGATTCGAGCAAAACTATGCAAATCCAAACAAAGAAAACGAGCTAACTAAAGAGGAAAAGATAATGCAAGCCTTAGACAAGGAGGAAATAACAAAAAAACAACCCCAAGGTTGAAGAAAATTCAACCAAAGGTTCATTAAGGGGGATTGGGGGATTAATCGTATGAGTGCAATATTTTCTGGTAAGAAAATTTCTATTCCTTATAATAATGACTTGTCTTTAATTGATGAAGTTAGAAACTTGCGCTTGGTTGAAAACAGGGGTATTGTGTCTTTCTATTTTGCTCTCTTTCCAGGCCTTACTGGATCC
>JAFGEM010000109.1 GCA_016931555.1 Candidatus Iainarchaeum sp.
AAAAATTTAAACCATGCCCTTGTTTAGACAAACAACGAAACGTTTTTGTTAAACCTTTTTGTTTACTCTTTTTCAACCGCACTTATATTAATCCCCTAAACAGCAATTTGTTTTGAGCACCCAAAGCTCATTAGCGCTCCCGGTTTTTCGGGAGCTTAGGTGGGCCTGCTCTGCGCGCGCTTCTGCGCGCGCCTAATTTCAAGAGAGTTGGTTGTAAGTGGGGGATTTTGAAGAGCGTAAGCTCGGAAAAGTGAGCCTAATGGAGCTTGCTCTAATACGGCTTGTTCAAGAGCAGGCTCCAAAACCCCCAAAATACAAACACGCAATCTTATACCTAATGGGCTCCTGTTTTTACAAATCTGAAAAAGAAATTTCGCAAGCAATCGGCGCTAGCAAGAAAGAAACAATGGAAATAATGCGTTTTTTCATGAAAAAGGGGCTTGTTGAAAAAATGGGTTGCCTCTACAAGCCAATTGATTTTGAGGAAATAAGTTTGCGCCTGAAATAACAACACAAACATATTTATTTCCAAAAAGCCTAATTTTAGGGGAACGTGGAAAAATGAAACAATATTTTATTGCAGTAATCTTAATTCTGCTTGCAATTCTCTTTGGGGGCTGCATTTCAGATTCAAGTGTAAAGCAAAGGCTCGCAGTAACAAACTATTGTGATAGTGCAGAGGACTGCGTTAACATTGGGAGTTACTGCCCCTTCGGCTGCCACATTCTCGTTAACAAAAAAGAAGCAGACGCACTCTTAAACCTGATTGACCTGTATTATTCAAGCGAATCCTCAGGGCCTGTGTGCATCTACGAGTGCACTGCACCGGGAAAAATTTCCTGCAAAAACAGGAAATGCATTATGGAACCCCGCGACCTAAAATGTGACTGGTCTCCCGGGAATTGTGAAATGCTCATTGAAGAAGGCTATTTTTGGAGCCCTGCAACCCAAGAGTGCACATTCTTTCCCAAAGGCTCGGGCTGCAGCCCACCTCCATTCAAAACAAAATCAGAATGCACCTCGCTCTGCAATGGCTGGACGCCTGACCAGGATTAGCCAATTTCGCTGTTTTAAAATAAGCAGCCACTGTTTCTTGCACATAAAAAAATGATTCAACTATTTGGTTGAAGAAAATTCAACCGCACTAATATTAATGGGGAGAGCTCGAATTATTTTAGGTTTTTATTTTGGCGTGCAAGCGCGAGGGCATTGGCATTATTGGAGTGTTTCATATTGAGGGCAAAAAATTTGGAAAAAAGGAATTGTAAATTGCGGGAAAAAAAGGATTTTTGTGCACTTGTTAGTGTGCTCGGGGAGATTGAAAAGGATTTTAGAATCACGCAGTTTAAGTGCAACCGCGCGTTTTTCGCTAAAGTGTGGTTTGAGCCGAAGAAATAGCGGGGTAGTGTTCTGAAAACCGTCAGGTGAGTAGGAAGCAGTCCTTATAAGGCTGTGAACAGGCAGCACGCAGCATTGTTTGTGCTATGGTGTTGGTTCAATTCCAACCCCCGCTGCTAAAAGAAAGTGGTTTGCTTGGCAAAAAAATGGGCGAAAAGAATAATTATCCTTGCAGCTGCGATTGCACTATTGCTAATCGCTAACAAGATTAGAACCCTTTAGAACACATGCTTCCACAGGCAAGGCCCATCACGCTTTTTTGGGAGTTTTCTACAAATCAAAAAAATGCGCGCTTAACCAGTGTTTCCTGTTTCAACAAAAAAAGGACAGCAACACCTCTTAAATGAGCAAAGGATTGGTTTTTATATTTCCACACCGTATTCTATTTATTGATTGCCCATGGTTTTTGAAGTAGGCATTGGAACAAGCCAAAACTGGAATCCCGAAGAAGCAGCAGAAGAAGTAATCAAAGAAGCTTTATCAAAACTCTCAAAACCACCCACATTCATACTCTTATTCAGCACAATCCACTACGAAAAAAACAAAGGCTTCCAAAAAATCTTAGACACAATATACAAACACGTGCCAAAAGAAACAGCATTAGTGGGAGGCACAGTAGCAGGATTCATGAACAACAAAGGCTGCTACACACGCGGACTAACAACACTCACCTGCTACTCAGACGAAATCGAAATAGCAACAGGAATAGGACACAATACGAAAAGGAATCCGAAAAAAGCCGCAAAAGAATGCATGAATCAAATAGAAAAAAAGGTGAGCGAATTCAAATTAGAGAATATGGCAATCATCAACTTCATCTCAGGTGTTACAATGCCTCAATTGCCTGGGAAGAATAGAATTGTAATATTAAAAAACAAATTTTTAGGGATGTTTTCAAAATTCTTGCTAAGTTTATCTACAATAGTATTCCAAAAAGGAGTTGCAAGAGAAGAAGAATTCTTATCAGAGTTTAGAAAAAAATACCCAAACTCGTATATATTTGGGGGCTCAACAGTCGACAATAATGTATTTTCAAAAAGCTACGAGTTTTTCAATAAGACAGTGAACAAACATTCAGGCGTAGTACTAGCTATGAAAACTAACCGTAAAATAATGTTAAGTTCAACACACGGGTTCGTTCCAGAAGGCGAGCCTATTACTTCATTCAAAACCGCCCTTTGGGATAGAATTTTGACGACTATACAAGGAGAAAGTGCAGTCAAAAAATACTTCAAGCTCTTAGGCTGGTCAAGAGACTTAATCGACGAAAAAACTTTTCACAGGAGGGTAATTTTCAATCCCCTCGGCTATGAAGACAGTGAAGGAGAAATTCACCCTTTTGTCGCTGGCGCTTTTCTAGGAGAAACCTATGTCTCGGGGGGACCTATTAAAGGCAAGAAGATTTATTTGCTAAGAACTTCGGGCCAAAGACTCTGTGAACCGGCGGATAATCTTGGGGCATTACAAAAAAGTCCTTTTGCGTTATTTACTTTTTGCGCATCAAGAATGGAAACTTTGAGAAATAATAATTATGAGGTCCACAAAAGGATATTAGAAAAATCGAATGCCCCTTTTATATTAGTCGCGACGACAGGAGAAAACATCAGTTTTCCAAATAAGGAAATTCAAAATCTCATGATTACATCTAACTTTTTTGCTTTAGGAGAATAAGTATGCCAAATAAGAAATATGTATTAGGCGGGGGACTCGCGGGATTAACATTCGCACATTATTGCAAAGACTGCGAGATAATAGAAAAAAATGATTATCTTGGGGGACGCGTATGTAGCGTCATGAAAGAGGGAACAATGATAGAATGGGGAGCTCAATTTTTTTCAGAGCTTGACAAATATCTTTTGGATCTAATAAAAGAAGTTGGATTAAGTGAGCAAGTTAAAAAGATACCTATGAAAAACTTTGAAATATTCGATGGAAACAGATTTATTTGCCTAGCAAACGAAGACACGTTAGATCTAGACAAAAAAAGTAAGGCAGAAATTCTAAAATTACACCAGTCCTTAAGTAGCATAAGCGCAGACATTTTTGATCACCCCCCTAAAGATCTAAAAGACATCTCGTTTAGCAAATGGTACGGAAAAAAAATCGGCAATAGAACTTTGCCCTTAATTAATCCGATTATTCGCGCGATTTCTTTTAACGATGCATCTAAACAATCAGCAATTTACGGAATCGCGGTGCTGGAGATTTTTTTTAATAAATGCTTTGACTTCGCAGGAGGGTTCACAACGTTAGCAAACCTTCTGAAAGGACAAACGAGCATTAGAACAAATACCAATATTGAAGAAATTCGCGTAACTAAAGGGCAAGTTAGTTCCATAAAAATATCCCATGACAAAAAAAAGGAGATTATCAAAATTAAACCAACAGAACTTGTAGTCAGTAGCATGCCTGCGCCTGAATTAGCTAAAGTATTAAAAGGAAGCCCTGAACTAGTTAAAAAATTAAAGAAAATAAAGTATGGCGGTTGCGCACATGTTGCAGTAAAAACAAAAAAAAGAGTGTTAGGAAAAAAATTAGGAGTATTGTTTACCGATAAAAAGCTTATTGCCTCGGCTGTTTTTGAAAATAACCTAAAATTTGATGGAGAAGATTCAAAACTAGAGAAAGGACTCTTGAGCATCTTAATCCCATACAAAAAAAGAATAGACCAAAAAAATATTGATACAGCATTCAAAAAAATGTCGAAACTTTTCCCGTTAAAAGAGAATTATATCTCCCACGAAACCAGATATTGGGACCATGGGCTGCCTATGTGCTCAAAAGAACTATTTAAAACACAAGAGAAAATTAAAAGAAATGTCTCAAAAATTAAAAATTTTGGCATCTGTGGAGACTTCATGGCTCTGCCGTCAATAGACGCAGCAATTGAAACGGGGAGAGAGATAGCCGCGAGGCAAAGCAAAAACTAGTTGCATCTTCAATTTTTGATGACAAAGCGTAACAGCATAAAAAACTGTTTATTATGCGGCGTACAAACACAATCAAAAAAGATTAAAGTCTAATGTCTGAAATATCATATATGGTTTAATATGAAATTTGAAAAAATTTTTG
>JAFGEM010000110.1 GCA_016931555.1 Candidatus Iainarchaeum sp.
CTATTTATACCACTAAAATGTTCTAATTATATTAAAGGAATTTATTATGGAACAGCCTGTCTGGTTTTATGTTGGAATTATTGCAGCAATAATTGCATTGCTCGGGATTTTTCAATTACTTGCCTTGAATAATGATAATTTGAGGGAGCAGGCTGGAAAAAATTCTATTACAAAGATAGAGAGAATGTGCAATCTTGTATGCAATAGCCAGCCCGATACATTGCTTGATGCAGAGGTTGATTTTGGCTCCGGCTCAAAAATCTATGCCAACAATAATGTTGTTTGTGTCGAGTACAAGACAAAAGACTGCATACAATGCGACTGCCCAGTTGAAATGCAGGAACTTGATTTGACTTCAGAGGAAGCAATGCAGCTATTCGTTACTCACAAATACAATTGTTATTTCAAAAAACTTGATTCTGGAAGTGTTGAAGTTGAATGCAGAGGGTGACGCCCCAATTAATGTTATTACATGGATTGCAATTATTGTAGTAGTGCTAATGATGCTTGTCTGGTTTATGGGAAGCTATGTGTTTTCAAAACCGCGAATTGAAGCAGTAAAATCAGATTTAATTAATATCAGGGAAATGATTGATGAGGGCTGCGACACTAATTCGTACTACCACAAAATAAATCCTATTTCTGAAACCGGTGCTTTGAGTGTGAATGATGCAAACATATGCATTCATTCGCTTGATGTCAGCTTTTGCGAGAATTCTATCTGCAAGACAGGAATGAATGTGAACATTGACTTGGGGCAGGTAACTTGGCTTGCTGTTGAAAAAAGCACTGCAACAGGCAATAAGGTGATTGTACATGCAGAATAAGGGCCTTTTCAGCACATTGACTGTCTTTATTTTGGTTATTCTTCTTTTAGTGGCTATTTTTGCCCTGTTTTACTACGAGTCTTTTGTTGCGCAGGCAGAATTAATTGTTTATGACGAAGTGGGAAATCTCCAAGAAGCAGATAACATGGCAGAACACATTGAAAACTCTTTGGAGGGCTTTACAACAGACAATCTTCGGGCTGCAGAGGAAGAGACAGGCGAAACAGGAATAACAGAGCCATTTTCAGGATATACTGTGAGAGTGCTTTCAACACAGGATTGTGTTGAAAAATTCTTTAAAGTGGGAGAATGGGATGAATGTGAAAACCAGTATTCTTACATTGTAAACATTTTTGACCCAAACACAAACAAAAACTGCCCTGCAAGGCTTGTTGTATGCATTGACGGTGTAAAGCCGCCTGAACCTCCAGCTTTCTGTGTTTTAGGAGAAAATCTTGTATGCGGGGACTTTGAAAGCTGCGACCCAAACACATATAATCCCGACGACCCTGACAGCTGGGCCAGCGATGCCTGCTATTGCCAGCCAGGCTTTAGAACATGCATAGAGAATCCTGAAGGGGGAGAAATGTGGAGTGACTGTATTGGAGAATTGAATCCTATTTCAGAGCTTTGCGCAAATGCAATTGACGATGACTGCGATGGTTTAATTGATGCAGCAGACCCTGACTGCATTACTTCTCCGGATCCGGAAACAATCTGCTTGGGAGAACGCACAGGAGGAGGAAGCGGAGGAAAGAGTGATTGGGTTATAGGGGGAAGAATTTCATACGATGCAGAAGACTGCAGAATTGAAGAAGCAGACGCCTGTTCATGCGACCACGGAATCTATATGCTTGCCGGCACCAAATCAAACAATTATTTTGAGGTCAGCACTCCAGTAATTGAACAGGAAGGCTGGTATGGCTTGGCAATTGGTTATACAAACGGAAGCTCTAACCAGTATACTGAGAATTTTCAGATATTATGTGAGGATGAATCTGGCAATCCCATTACGCATAATTTTTGGGATGAAGGAAACGGCTGCCCCAGCGGAGCATCAGGTTGCCCAAAAGCAACTACAAAACCAGATCCAAACAATACTGATCCATTGTGTTCAAACAAGCTTGAGGATGTAAAGCATGATGGTGATTTGATTATTGTCAATAGTGCTGATGAAGACCACATTTATTGGAGCCACAGGTTCCCGACAATTCATGAGAATTTTGCAGACGGAAGCCCGCCTCCAGAAGAGCCTTGGTGGAGAAAATGTTATTTTAGAGGAGACCCTGCAAGAGGCAATAAAGACAGTTTTAAGATTAACCACCCAGGATGCGGAAGCTGCGGCTGCGGAGACCCTGGAAGCATTAGATTCTCGGGATACAAAATATTGTATATGGGGAGCTAACATGAGTGGGACAAGACTTTCAGAGCAAGAGAAAGTGGAAGCTGACATTGTTAGAACAACATTTTCAGGGCAGAAAATAAGGCACAGGGAGAACTAAAAATGACAATGGTTTCAAATTTAATAAGCGTTTTCTTGATTGCAGGGCTTGTTTTAGCAGCAGGCGTCATAATCTTTTTCATTCAAACCAGTGATTACAATGCCCTTTATGATTACCACCAAGAATTTTATTATTACAAGATTGTGGGCAATGGTTTTGATTCTGCACTGCGCACAACTATTCAGCCTTTGGGAAACTCACTTCAATACCATCTCGCAAACGTGGTTTATTATTACAATCCTCCAGAGCAAATAGCTGATTTTGATTATGTTGATTTTGATACTGGAGCAACTTCAAAAGTAAATGTTTACAGCAAAGCAACTGAGGTCCTCGACACTGTTTTCGGCGAAGACAATTGGCATCTTTATGTAAAGGAAAACCCCGAAATTCACTTAGGGGTTAGAAAAGAAACTGAGAAGCGAATTACTGTTGAAAGGGTTTTGCCTCTCCCAAGTATTGTACTGATTCCAAGCACTGGGACAGAAATAAGATTTGCCCATGTTATTGTATGGGTTTATGAAGTAAAAGAGTGATTAGGGAACTGGCTCGTTAATGCAGCATGCCTGCCGTTGCCCTGCATGTGCGCTTGCCACTAAACTGCCTGCACAGGGCTCTTGAGGAACACCGGCACTGTCCTCACACCTTGTTCCGTCTCCCTGCACCCAATTATAACACACTCTACCCCCAAAACTGCCTGTGCATTCTGCGAGCGGGAGTATTGCTCCATTGCAAAACGGGTGCGGGTCACAATCCCTTTTTGCACTAAAATTGAATTTTAAGATTATTTCAAGAGGCCCAAATTCATCAATTCTTGCTATGTTGGATCTGTTGTCCTCGCATACAATGCTATATTTTGCAGAGAACATTGCAGTAGAGCCAATTGTTTCATGCAAAGTAATTCCCATGTTCAAAGGATTTTGCGGTGCTTCAGGGGTTGTAGGGCTAAAGCCGCCTCCCCTATAACCTTCACTTGACTTTCCAAATGAATCAAAAGGATCCCAACCCTGCAACAGTTCAGAGCGACCTTCAATGTCTCCCTTGAGGCAGCCAGGCTCTGGATTCAGAGGGTTTTCACAAAACCAGGAAAGATTTTCATAATAAGTGTCAAGCCCTGGGCAAGTGCACGAATAATCATTCCTAGCAGTATTATGCCCGCGCACAACAGGCGGCTTTTCAGTGTACTCCCATGTCAGCCAGTTAATGTAACATTCTATGTCATCAGGTGAAAGAAAAGCATTCAGCGAAGAAAGGGAATCAGTTGCAATGTCTTTTGCTGCCTGTTCCGAAGCGCTCCAGCCAGGCAAACTTGGAGACAAATCACTTGTCCTCAGGTCAGCATTTTCTTGGCACTGCCTTTCCCCGCAATGCCCTATTAACGCGCCGGTTCTTTCTGCAATGCCGTTTGGCGGGTCTTCCATTGTTTCCATCCAAGTTATTATCCTATCATAATCGTACCACAAGCGAATGCGCTTTACAAACCGCGTGAAAGGAATATTTAGTATCTTGTTTTTGTCTCCAACAATGCCTGACGCAACAATATTCAAATCCACTCCAACCCGGAATTCATTGGCATCAGAATTCAATTCATAAGAATATCTTGGCGCAGGATTACGGGAAAGCCATTCAATATAGTCTACTTTGTTTACATCAAATTGCGTTACCAAGGGACCTTCTATTGCATAGCCCCTGTTTCGTTCAAGTTCTCCAAACAAAAGCTCTAATTCAGACTGCATTAATCCTGTAATTATGCGCTCTGCCCTGTCAACTCTTGTTGGAATAGGCCTGTCCATATACCAATGCGCTTGGGGCTGGTCAAAACTGTTTTTTGCAAACTCCCTAATAGTATTTTCAAAGGCTCTTTCCATTGTAGAAACAGTTTCCTGCGTAATCTGGCGTGCTGTTTCCTTTTCAAAAACTGATTCATGATTCTGCTGGACACCCAGTAACACTAAAAAAATTAGGATTAGTGCAAATGCGAGCACTACAGCAACAACATTGCCGCGCGAATTAAAGCGTTTCATTGCAAGAAAATAGGGCTTTTTAGTATAAAAATATTCCTTAGGAATCACCTAGAGCGCATGGAAACCGGCATTAATTATCCTTGGCTGCCAGAAAAATTTGTTGCAGACAAAAGTTTAAATAGTAGAAAAAGCTAATAGTGTATGTTATGGGTGACAAGGAAGAATTTGTTGAAGCAGTCAGAGGCATGATTAGTGCAGGGCAAAGCAAAAAAGAAATACTTGATTACATGAAAAGCCTTGGAGTTCCGGATAAAGATTCCAAAGCATATGTTTCCGAGGCAGAGAAAGCGCTTTCAGGCAGTTCTGCGAAAGCCAGCGGAGAAATGAAAACAGCTGTAATGGAAAATCAGATTCAAATGCTCAAAAAAGACAAAAACCAGATTGCAAAAGAAAAGTTTACTAGAAATGTGGCTGCTTTGAATGATATGATTACAAAAGTGAAGCAGGAATTAAAGCAGAAAGAATCAAACTAAGCATAATTCTAATTTTACCCCAAGTCCAAAAAAGCATATTTTAATTTTCCCATGGGCGCTGGCAGCCAAAAACCAATCCAAAGAATACGCGAATCAGTCCAAAAGACTGAATTCTTGTTCTATTGCCTTTACTCCCATTGCCATAAAAGAAACATATCTCTTGAATTGCACTCCGCCAAGAATTATGAAATAAAAACCAAGGGCAATCAGATTAAAGAGAAAATTCGCAGAGAATTGAAAGGATTTTTCGTAATAATTGCAGAAAAAGAAATCACAGTTTGAGAGGGAAAAAACAAAGAGCAGTATTGCACTGCAGATTATTGCCGCAACAAGCATTAAAAACGGCTCTACAAGATTCATAAAAAATTTCCCCTTCTTTGTCTTCTCCTGTGCCTTTTTTGACAAATACGCCCAAAACCTTGTTTCCCTGTTATGAACCCAGACAAGAACAACAAACACAAGTATGGCGGGAATAATCATTCCCACAAATCCTGTTAATGGGTCAAAAGTGCTCATGCCAAGAGTATCCTTCATCCAATAGAAAAGCGGTTCATCATACCGCGGAAAAAAATCAGCCAAGATAAGTGCAAGCGCAAGAACTATTATCCCAAAAAAAAGGAGATACATTGCACGCCTTTTCGCCTTATTCAGCTTTTTCTTTACTGTGTCAACATACGAGTATTTGGTTGATTCAATTTTTTTGCCCAAACTATCGAGATCCCGGGCAAAATCCCTCTTGTTCAAAAGCCCCATAACAGCATATTTTAGGTACTTTCTACTATTTAAAAAATTCGGTTCTCAGACAAAAGCCTGTGAAACCCAAAACCCAATATAATTCGTCGCAATAATCACTAGCACTGTTATTGCAAGATGCTCCAAAACCACGTGAAATGGTTTTTGCTGCTCATTCCTTGCAAGAAAATAGCTGAAAAGAATTATGAGAAACAAGCCCCATGCAACGCTTGCAATTACTGCAAGCGAAAGAGGCAACAGCAAAACCGGCGCCAAAAAAGTGAGCGCAAAAAAGAATTTTGAAAAAAACGTTGCAAATGTAGACTCCCAAATTTCTTGCACAGAATGCCTATTTTCGGATTCCTCTGAAATATGAATTCCCATTGCATCAGACAATGCATCAGCAACTGCTATCACTACAATCCCGCCTGCAACAACAATAGAGGAATGCGTGCTCGAATTCAATCCCACAATCAAACCAAGCGTTGTAATAATGCCAGAAGCCAAGCCAAAGCTAAATCCCTTTCGAATCGACAATTTCATAATCAGATTAACAAAGGTTTTGTTTTAATAAGTTTTGTTTTTCAAGTTATTGCATGAAGAAATTTGTTTTGTTTGGAATTCTGCTCGCGGGTTTGCTTTTAGCTGGATGCCCGCAGCCTCCGGACAATGGCAATAACAATGGAGGCGGTAATGTGGACAAATCACAGTTAATTGAAAGCGGCGACAATGTAGAGGTCGAATATAAAGGCACGTTTGAAAGCGGCGAAGAGTTTGACTCCAGCGCCAGAATAGGGCAGCCGCTTGCTTTTACTGCGGGAAGCGGCCAAATGATAAAAGGATTCGATGAAGCTGTAATTGGAATGCGCCTAAACCAAGAGAAAACAGTTACACTCAGCCCTGACAAGGCATATGGCTACTCTGACCCCCAGCTTATTGTAGAAATTAACAGCGACAATATTCCTGATTTTGACAAGCTCACAGTTGGAATGACAGTGCACTCCCCCGAAGCAGGAGCAGGAGTTGTAAAGGAAATAAAAGCAAACAGCGCATTAATTGACTTCAACTCGCCCTTGGCAGGAAAAACACTCGTATTCTGGATAAAAGTAGTGAAAATAGAAAAAGCAGCATAAGCATTTAAACCCCCAAAATTTCCAACAGCAAATATTAAAAGGAAAACTGAATCCAATTCTATTAACAACTAATTACTGCGGGAGTCAGATAGCGGTCAATTCTGCCAGCTTGAGGAAGCCTTTTTTCCCTTGTGAAAAAGGCTGCAGTTGGCTGGTCCCTTAGTGGGTACGGGGGTTCAAATCCTCCCTCCCGCATTTTGCTTCAAATGCGAAGCTCTTAGGAAAAGCCTTTAAGTGCTTTTCGGTTGAGGAGAGTGTTTTGCATATGAAGCCTAACATACATGATTACGACAGGAATCTCGAGCGCGAGATAAAAAACCTCAAGAGCTCCGAGATTCTGGAACACAACAAAGAACTGATTCTTGAATTCTATCGCTACAATTTTTCACGGGACATTTCAAAGCCGCGTTTAATGCGGCAAATAAACTCCCTTAAACAGGCTGCCAAGTTTCTCGGCAAGAATTTTGAGGAGGCAACTGCGCGGGACTTTCAGGATTTTGTTTCTCACAGGAAAGAGCTTGGGAAGGCAGCCTCAACAATTGACACAGATAAGGAAATCTTGAAGGTTTTCTATAAGTGGCTTGACAATGGAAAATATTTGGAATCTGTTTCTTGGATGCGCTCTGGAAAAAAGAAATCACAAAAACTACCCGAAAACCTCCTAACACAAGAAGACA
>JAFGEM010000111.1 GCA_016931555.1 Candidatus Iainarchaeum sp.
GGATTATGGCAGTGCGCTGTTGATGCTACTGGAGGCGGTGGGGGCGGCGGAGACTCTGACTGGAGCTTCAGCGGCAGCAACATTTACAGAACTAATGGAAAAGTAGGAATTGGAACGTCATCTGCAATAGGCGGAGCCACTCTTCATGTCAAGCAGGCTGCAGGAGCCAACGGAATAATAATTGAAGACAGTGACGGGGCAGCAGGCGCAAAAGTCTTCAGGCTTGACGCGCATGACGGCAAACTCAAAATACAGGCTCTTGCCGACGATGCAGGAACATGGCAGAGAGACATTATAGAGATAGGGCACAATGGGAATGTTGAGATTCCTACACAGCTCACAAATGACTCAGGATTTTGGACTGTTTTGCAGCCCCCTGGCACAAATGTGCTTACTGTCAGGAATACCAATGTGGGTATAATGAACAGCAGTCCGGATACAAGGCTCTATGTTAACGGCAATGGCCAGGTAATCAAGGTAAATTCCCCGAACAGCAGTGCTTACATTCGTTTTTCAGAGAACAATGCAGACAGGGCGTACATTGGCAGGTATCTCGGTAACCTTGAATTCTGGAATCAATCCGGAGGCGGAAGCATAAACAAGATTGGCGGAGCCCACACGTTTTTCTACGGCGGTGCAACAATAAACGACACAGGCTTGACAGTGAGAGACGGCCTCTGGGTTGACACAGGAAACACTACAATCGACGGTCCATTGTATTCCAATAATTCGATTTACGTGAATACATTGTGCAACAGGTCAGGTTCGTTCTGTGTTAATGTACAAAATATCGCCACTACCCCTTCATCACAGCGCTGGAAAGAAAATGTTACGCCTTTGGAGAATGTTCTCCCTAAAGTCCTTGAGTTGGAGGGAGTAGAATTCGACTGGATCGCGGATTTCGGTGGCGAACATGACATTGGAATGATTGCAGAGGAAGTAGGCAAAGTTTTTCCCGAGCTTGTTGAATACGAGGAAAATGGTGTGGATGCAAAAAGCCTGAACTACGGGCATTTGACAGCAGTGCTTGTTGAAGCAATAAAAGAACAGCAGGCGCAGATAGAGGCCCTGAAGGAAACAGTCTGTCTGGACCATCCGGAAAAAAGCTTTTGCTGACACACGTATTCGGGGCTCTTGCCCCGTTTCATTTTTTTTACCCCATTATGAAATCCTGTGTGTCTGTCCAGGTTTCAAATATTCCATCCAAATACTGGAAGTGGCCTGCCTCAAAATCCGCGAGAGTCTCCCAAAATTCTTTCACTTCTTTTACACTTGTTTTTTTTGCCTGTGTCCTGTAAAACAATTCCGCTTTTCTCTCTGCGCGCATTGCAAACAAAAGCGCACTCAATTCAGAGTTTGACTCAAGGTCTTTTCCTTTCAGGGGCTTGCTTGGATAAACATCAGGCTTCTCAAGGTGCTTTAATCCTTCCTCAGTTATAACGGCAAACTTGCCCCTGCCTGCAAGCGTTGTTTCCACTGCAATCAATGCATTAAAATGCTCTATCTCCTCTTTAGCTAGAAACTCGAATGCTTTTTTTACCTCGGGATCCTGTGTATTGTCTGCACTCTTTTGGTAGAAGTCGCGCGCTTTTGCCTCTTCGTTTTTTGCAATAACAACAGCCTGAGAAATTTCTTCAACTTCGGAATTTGGAATGTCAATAAGCTTTTTTATTATTTCCTCCCCCATAAAAAACCTCCTTAATAATATTCCATTGAATTGAAAACGTCTTTTAAAGCAATTTTTCTCACTGTTGTAACAGAATCTGCTCCACCGGAATAAATAAGCAGGTCTTTCCCATTCAAGTCCATTATTGCAACAGTTGGAAAAACAACGTTTGAGATAAAGCCCTGTTTTTCAAAATCTTTTTTTGGTTCCAGCAGGGGAATGTTTTTTGGCGTGCGCGCCAAAACCTTTTCGGGATTTTTGAGGTCTAAAAGCAGTGCCCCTGCACTGTATATCCTGCCCATGTCTGTTTTTTTTACTCCATGGTACAAAACCAGCCAGCCTTGGCTTGTTTTGAGCGGCACTGTTCCCGCGCCAATTCTGTCTGTTTCCCATGATTTTTCGCGTGGCTGTACAATGCTTTTTTCCTTCCCCCAATATACGAGGTCTTTTGAGTGCGAAATCCATATGCTTGGGCGCGAGAATTCAAACCATCCTTCGGGCCTGTGCAATGCAACAAACTCCCCTTTAATCTTTTCAGGGAAAAGCACAACATCCTTGTTTTGCTCCCTAAAAATAATTCCTTTTCTCTGCCACAAATGCAAATCCTTGGAAACAGCAAGGCTAGTGCAAACCCCCTCGTTATGCGAAACAGTGACATAGGTCATTAGATAATTGTTTTTGAATTTTGTTATCCGCGGATCTTCAACGCCATGCTGCCCCTCTTTTGAGTTGCCTGTGAAAAGAGGCTTTTGAAAAATCTGTTCCACATTAAAGCCTGTTTCATCCAGCAAAATTTTGCGGAAGTGCGAAATAGTTTTCAGCCTCCAAATCCCGCTCTTCAAATGGACAGTGTTGTCCTGCTCTCCAATAATGTCTTTTGAACTAATTTTTTCGTAAATTGTTTTGTTTCTCTCCATTATTGGCCATGCAATCTTATTCCCTATCCTGTGCAGACCGCTTTCCGCAACTCTCACCAATAAAACTATTTTTTTGTCCTGCAATCTTATTCCCGCTGGATTTAACACGCCTTCAACAATCCACTCTGGAAAAGTAGGGTTCAAATCACTTGGTTTTAGCAACAATTTTCCTGTAACCTGCATTCAAAAAACCTCAAATAGGGAAACCAAAAAAATAATTTTGTGCTATAAACTATACCGTTTTGGGGTTTATAAGGAATTGCCCCCAAACTTGCACTTTTTTAGGTTTTTTGCTTCTTTATTTAACTGGTTAAAATGGCAATTGTTTTTGTAACTAACAATGATTACAAGTTTCGTGAAATACAGGCTATTCTCGAGCCTCTTGGAATAAGCATTTGGCAGAAGAAAATTGATTTGTACGAGCCTGAATCTGGTTCTATTGAGGAGATTGCCTTTGAAAAGGCAAAACAGGCATATGAAAAACTGAAAACCCCCCTTATTGCAGAGGACACTGGATTGTTTTTTGAGGCGTATAACAATTTTCCCGGAACAAAGCCGAAAAGAATTTTCGAGCAATTTGGATATGAGGGGTTATTCAAAAAACTCAAGGGCAAGCAGAGAAACGCCTTTTTCCAGACAGCCATATGCTTTATGGGCTACAATAACGAATTCAGGATTTTTGAGGCAAAATTGCACGGCAAAATAACAGGCAATGTAATACTCCCCAATGCAGACAGAATGCCTTACGAAAAAATATTTATTCCCCAGGGCCATAACCTTGCGCTGAGCCAGCTTTCAATGAATGAAAAAAACGAATTCAGCCACAGGGCAAATGCAGCAAAGCAGCTTGCACGCTATTTAGTTGAAAAGGAAATGAAAGAAAGAGCAACACAAGAATAATAGTCACTTTTTAACTGGAAAATAGGTTTAAATGCTTTCTTTTTCCAATAATATAATATGGCATTATTCAGCGATGACTCCGTAGTAATATTTTACGGCATTATTATTGTAGTAATGGCTGTAGTATTCTTGCTCTCATCACTTGGCGTGTTCTGGAAGTCAACATACATTATTGACGACCGCCTTGACTTAGTTATTGCATTTATTCTAATCGTGTTCGGCTTAGCCCTGATTTTTTCACAGGCAGGCAAGCCAGGAAAACCAAAATTCGAGGTTTCCCTTGGAGAACAGAAATTCAGGCAATAAAAAAAAGGGAATAAATTAAAAACCTCCTTTGCCATTATTTCTTTATGCACGGGTAGGGAAGCGGTCAAACCCATCAGGCTTAGGCAGTTTTTAAACTGAGGAAACCTGATCCCTTAGTGGGTTCAGCAGTTCGAATCTGCTCCCGTGCACTTTCCGCAATCTTTTTATTCTGTAGTTCAGTTATTGTTTTTTTATGCACAGCAAACGAAAGCATGCCCGGCGCGGAACATCATTGGCAGCGCGCTGCAGGCGTGCAAAAACCAAGCAAAAGAGTTTCGGTGAAAAAGCAAGAAAGCGCAGTGCAAGGTTTGCAGAAGGCGTTTTTCACACTGTAAGTTTTTCAAGCGTTAACAGGGCAGCGCAGCAGCATGCAAAAACAATGCTGCGAGTTAAGACAAAACAAGCCCAGAGAGAGCAAATAGACAGGCTTATTGGAGATTATTTTGGAGCATCAGTAACTGCAAGCATTAGGAACAGGATAGCGCACATGAGTGCAATCGCGCCCGACAGAATGCGCATAATGCTAAAGCGCCACTACCCTAATTTTGATTCCCGCCCAAAACCAGTGCAGGAAAGAATGGTGCAGGAGGCGTTGCATGACCCTGCAGGAATCATTGGATTGAATTTGCTGCGCTCTTCTATTGAACTGCCCTTGGATGGCGCAATGCAAAAACTTATGGTTCTCGAAGCAAGGCTTAAGCAGGGAACAACAACGCATTTTGAGCAGAACCGTCTCGAGGATATAGCAAAAATGAATGCAG
This sequence comes from Candidatus Iainarchaeum sp., assembly GCA_016931555.1. Lineage (GTDB taxonomy): Archaea > Iainarchaeota > Iainarchaeia > Iainarchaeales > JAFGEM01. The sequence continues at coordinate 4,551 of JAFGEM010000111.1, forward strand.
AGGCCGAAAACAAGGCTGCTGAAATTAGGAAGGCAATGGAACAGCATTATTTTCTTCTCGAGCTCTTGTCACAGCCGCAAAACGCGAGATATGCTATTGCAAAGATTCGCGCCATGGTTTAAAGAAGCAGAGCACACTATTTTTCCACAAAACTTATTTTCATTTCCAAATCTGCACCGGCTTTTCCTGCAATGAATTTTCCTGTAACAGGATTTTTTTCTTTGGTAGTAATTTTCATGTGCCCGTAAAGGTCGCCAAAGCTCAGCTTGTATTGGCCCGAGGCTGCTATTGCAGGCGTGTCTTTGAAAAGTGTGCGTTTGCCTCTTGCGGGCTCCATTACAATCTGTTTAAGGGAACCGTTCATGTCAACTATTGTGCATTCTTTGAGCGCGTGTTCCTGCATTGCTTTTTTCAGGCCCTCTAGAACGTCTTCGCTCTCATCAAACATTAAAACAATGTTTTTTCTTGTGCCCTCTGGCTTGCTCATTCGAGACACTATGTGTTGCCCCATTCAATCCACCCCTTTTATTTGTTTCTTGGAAGCAAATCGCCAAGAGAAAAGCGCTTTTGCTCCTGTTGCTCTCTTTTGCTTTGCTCTTCCCCTTCCTCAAAAGCCCATTTTCCCGCTCTCTCTTCGCTAATGCTTTCCTTTAAGGCGCTGCCCAAATCGCTTTTTTCATCGTATAAATTGCTTTTTTCTTTTCTTATCTTAGGTTTCCAAACTGCAAATCCTTTTTTTCCTGAGAATTTTACAGCCCCAAAAATCACTACAATCACAACTATTATTGCCAATCCGTATATCAGGGCAGTGTTTCCAAGGTAAAGGAATCCAGTTAAATCAAAAATTCCCTTTTGCGGTTCCTGCATTTTTTCTTTTCCAAACAATCCTGCCTGCTCATCAAATAGCTCCTGCTGCTCTTCCTTAAATTCTTCCTCCTGCAAATCCAAGACATCTGTTTCCAAATTCGAAAATTGGGAAATCAGATTATCGAGCCCAGAGTTCAATTGGTCTATTCGCGAGCCAAGGTCTGATGCCTTTTGCTCCAGGCTTTGCTGTGTAGAGCTTGATGAATTTTTAAGTTCCTCTAAGAGCGTTTTTGCGTCGTTTGATTCGCTTGTCAGGCGAATAATGCTTGCCTTCAATGATTCCAACCGCTCTTCTATTTCTCCCTTGTAATCTGCTCCAAGAGAATCGAAAACAGAAACATTAGCAACTCCGCTGTCAATTATTTCAGAATTCCTGTAAGCATCAATGCTCAGGGAATGTTCCCCAATGCCTGTGCCTGCCATTGAAAAAAAAGCCCTGTTTCCTGAGGCAGTAACACTGATTGCATTTACATGGTCAATAGAGTTTTCCGCAACATTAACCTGGCTGCCGTATGCGTGCAGTACAGCAATCTGGCCTCCGTTGAGCATTACTCGGGCTTCGGAAAAATCAGTGTTAGTAAATTCAACCCAAAAGCTCCAGTTCACATTGCTCGGAACCTGCTCCGGAGCGCTTATATTCAATGCACTGGCAGTGCCTGCGAGCAATAACACTATTAAGAAGGCAAAGAAAATTCTCTTCATTTAAATCGATTAAAATAAGGCACGACTTTGTATTTAAAGATTACTGATTCTAAAATTCTTTATTCCAAAGTATAATGCAAAATTAGTCAGGGCGGGCTAGTGGTCTAATGGTTATGACGTTGCTTTCACACGGCAGAGGTTGGCGGTTCAATTCCGCCCTGGCCCAAAAAGGCAGGATTTTGGGGTGAAGAATTGAAGTTATCAATAGAGGCAATGGCAGTACTGCTCATAATTGCAACGCTTTTTACAGCGGTTTTTGTTACACAATACTGGCATACAAGCCCAATGATTGTAATTGGAAATGCCGCAGTAGGCCTTATAGAATACCCTAAAGTATTGTATGCAGATGAAAACGCCTGCTTTACAATAGAATACCTGCTCCCAACCAACAGTGTGCGGGCAAATGTTGAAATGGAGGCACGAACTGACAGGCTTCTTGTTTCTGCAAAAGAGCCAGTTGAACAGGGCAGTTTTTCACTTGAAAAAACATATTGCTTTCCTGCAAGCGAGCTTGAAAATGGGGAAAATATTGTGGAAATAAACGCTGTTTCAACAAACCTTTTTTTCCACATAGAAAAGCTTGATTTTTCTTCTCCTGAAAAACCAAATCCAATTATTGAAATCCAATCAATTGAAAACAAAAAAATAATTTTTTCAGTGCAAAATTTTGACACTGAAAAAGTAACGCCGATTGAAATCTTTATTAACGGGGAATTGCATCACAGGGTTTTTCCAAAGCAGGGCACACAGGAGTTTGAGGAAAAAATTGATTTTCCCCTTGAGGCAAACACCCTGCAATTAAAGCTTGGGGACATTGCTGTTGAAAGGGAATTTTCAAGGACTTTTGAACCTGTAATGCCATTTATTTTTGGGATAATAATTTTAGTTCTTGCCTTTAGCGTGTTTGTTTTCTTTGTTTTTTCAAAACAGCCTTTGTTTGAAAAGCTTGCATTGTCGCTTGGAAGTGTTTTTGCAATTAACGTATTGCTCTCCTTTATCCTCGCGCATTTGAATCTGCTGAGCTTTTGCTCTTTCATGGGCGCTTTCGCTGTGCTTCTCGCGTTAATTGCGTTCTTCTTCCGAAAAAATTTTTCACAGTCGTTTGGGAAACTCAATATAACACAAACAAATGTTATTGTTTTTCTTGCACTTTTGATTTTCTTTACTGTCCCTGTTTTCTTCCAAATATTTACCTCGACCCATGTAACCTACTGGAATGGTTTTTATGAGAGAAGCTCTGCATCAATCGCAGAAAGCTTTGACATACCAACAGAAGACAAGCTAAGCTATTTTGGAAGGGGATTCACGTTTATCCCTGGTTATTTTTTGCTTGATGCCTCGTTTTCCTGGATAACTGGATTGAATTCAGAGCCCTTGTTTGCTATTATGCTTACTCTTGCAAGCCTCTTGTTTTTGTTCAGTGCATTGTTCTTTGCAAGTTCAGTTAATCTTACTCCTGCAAAAGCAGCCCTGTTCATAATACTTGTTTCTCTCCAAGGATTTTTTATTTCCGCACTCACATACAGCCCAAGGCACGTGCTTTCCTTTGCTTTGTTCCTGCTTGCGCTTGCAGTGCTGATAAAAAAAGACCGCTGGCCACTGGCATCGCTATTCCTTGCAATAATGGCATTTATACAGGTGCCAATGCTTGCTTTCTTCCCAATATTCTATTTGATTGTTGCGCCAAAGATTGACATTAAAAAGCTGCTCAAAACATATGTAACTGCAATAATCGGGTTTGGCATTCTGTTCCTGCCAAATCTTTTGCAGTATGGCTTTTTCCGGCAGGCGCTTTCCGAGGAATGGGGCTATCTGATTGATTACTCTGTCTATTACTTCTTCATTGACGTTGTTGTATTGCTCATGTTTGCAATTCTGTTTTACGGCCCTGAGGTTTTGAGGAGAAAGATTGATCTGGGCAGCCACTACAGAAAAAAGCTTTTGATAGGGCTTGTTTTCGGAGTGCTGCTGGAATTGTTTGTTGTATACAGGTGGAATCTGCTCACTGCAGTAAATCTTGCTCTATTGATTGCAGTTCTCTATCCGGAGAAAGCCTTGCAGGATCGGATTTCTGCGCGTTTGCTTGCAATGATAATGCTTGTTTCCGCTGCATTTGTCCTCTATTCAATGACATTTGTAAATGTGCATGAAATAGTATTGCAGCCTGCAGAATTCATTGGCAAAAACACTGAAACCAATGCGCGCTTGTTGTCTGATCCAATGTACGGGCATGTGCTTGCATTTATTGCAGAACGCAGTGTTCTTTCAGACCTGCATGTAGAATACGCAGATGAACGCAAATTGTTGGACACTTATGCATTCCTAGAAGACAAAGACTATAGCGTAATCCAAAAATACGGCATTGATTACACTGTGAATCAGGTTGATTTTGTTCACCGCAAGGCCATTGGAAACGACCGCGTTTACGGTGTAATAGAATTTGAGCCCTTTGACAAGATTTACAGCAACGGATTCATTTTTGTGCACAGAGTGCGCTAGCGCAAATACTCCAAAGTGTTTTCCCAGATTCCAGGAGTAAGCGCAGGATCATAGTTGAAGTAAATGCTTTTTCCCATCAAGAGTCTTTTTTCTACTATTGCGGGGTAATAGCTTGGCTTTATTTCATTCTTCAAATAAGCTATTTGATGGCCTGTTGGCTTTAC
>JAFGEM010000006.1 GCA_016931555.1 Candidatus Iainarchaeum sp.
GACCCTAAATTCAGGGAAGCGATTTGGAAAAAAATATTGGAACTGAAGCAAGGCGGTAAAACAGTAATAATTACAACTCACTATCTGGAGGAAGCCCAAGCTCTTTGCGAGAGGCTAGCGATACTAGGGCAGGGAAAAATAATGTTTTCCGGGCAAACAGCGGAAATCATAAGAAAGTACGGGAAAGACTTGAATTATGCTTTTTTGAAAATAATAGGGTAATACGGGCGGTTATGTGAAGATTTTTAATATTGCTTGGAAGGAAGTAAAGTTAATTGCAAGCCAAAAAACTGCGATTGCCTTGATTTTGTTGTATCCTTTGATTACAATTTTTGCGCTTGCTTTTGCTTTGAGCGGAGGCCAGATAGGCCCTTTTTTTGGCCAGCAAGACAGCCAATACGCTACAATCCTGTATTATATTCCATCTGAAGAAGTGGGAATAGAATATGGCTTTTTGGAAAATGTCGGAGGCAACAAAAACATTAAACTGCATAAAGTCAATAGCCCTGAAAAGATTGTTGAAGAGATTCGGAAAGGCAATGCAAGCGTTGGCATAGTTTTTGAAAGAACAGGGGAGGAATCTGAAGCAATAAAAATAAGGCTTTTGTCTGATAACTCGGCAATTTTCAGCTCTAATATTGTTGCAGCTTATGCCCAGTCAGCGTTAGATTCCTACTCATATAAGAAATCGGTTGAATTGCTGGATGACATTTGGGTGAATCTAAACCGCATAAAAGACAGTCTTGGGGAAGAAGTTTCAAAAATAGATGCCGCTTACTCTGGAATTGAAGACGCGAAAACAAAAGTCTTGGATTTAAACCATAGCCTTCAGGAAATAGACATTAACAGAATTGCGTCAAAAGCCGATGAATTTGACTATTACTATTCAGATTCTGTGAACAAGATAGCCCAAGCAAACATTGAAGCAGGGGAAGCCCAAATAAAAATTGATGCCTACAAAAAAAAGCTCATTTCCTCAAGAACAGAATTGGAGGGATACAGCGCGCAATTGAAGGGCATAAAAACACAAATAACGAATGTAAGAGTCAGCTCGCCGCAACTGATTGCAGACGAATTAATAAAAATCGAAAATTCTTTGGATTCGGAAATACAAAAAATTGACACTACAATAACAGACATAAATTCCGCTTTAATTGATTTGGATGATGCAAAGCAAAAACTTGATGACGCAAAAACAGAACTTCATTCGGCAGCAGAACTTCTTGCCGGCGCAAAAGAGTCTGTAGCTGAACTGCGTGAAACTCTAAAAACTTTTGAGGAGATAATAGAAAACATAAGCAATTTAATTGCGGAATCGTTGGAAGCGCAGAAAACAGTGAAACAAAGCCTGGATAACACAAAAGAATTGATTCTCGATATTCAGGCAAAAATCACAGAACTCACGGGAGCAAAACCGTCAACAATAGTCAAGCCAATACAAATCGAAGAGGAAAAACTCTTCCTTCAAGGGGAAAACTTTCAAAAAATCGAAAACTTGGCAATAATGACTCCTCCAAGCATAGCACTTGTATTGTTGCTTACCTGCATATTAATCTCTGGAATTTCAGTCATTGTTGAAAGAAAAGAGGGCGCGGCATTAAGAGCAAGGCTCTCGCCAACAAGAAAAACCACCTGGGTTTTTGGAAAAATCATGGGGCAACTGGTTTTTGCCTTAATCGAAATAGCAATAATATTGGGAATCGTAATCGCCTTAGGCGTGCCAATAATAGGTTCCCCAATAGAACTATTGTTAGTAATCCTAATCACTGCCTTTGTTTTCATTTCAATAGGGCTGGCCACAACAAACTTTTCAAACAACCAATCAAACATCACATTGGGAGCGCTGCTAATAATAGTGCCATTCATTTTCCTCAGCGGCATAATCTTTCCCTTAGAACTAATGTCCCAGCCAGTAAAAACAATAGCCAGCTTCTCGCCGCTCACGCTAGCAAACAATCTACTGACAAGCACAATGATAAAAGGAGCTGCACTAACCCAACTGCTACCCCAAACAGCAATCCTGCTGGGAATCGGCATAGCCCTAATTTTAATAGTATTACTCAAAAAAGAATTCTAAATCCAAACAACGATAACCTAATTAACAACCTCGATTATAATATTTCAGCATAAACATTTCAGCCAGGCACAATGGCTTGGCTTCGCATTTTGGTTTGGGAGTTTCCCTCCCGCAAAACTTTTTCGAAGCGCTCATTGCAAAAATTTAATAAAATGATTTCACCTGATTCTTGCTATGCCAAACAATTTCAGATTAGTTCACACTCGCGAACTTTCAAGCATGTTAAGAGCCCAAGTCGTGGCTGTCTTTAGCAAACACATTTCAAATTCTGCTGCATTAAACACTTTTCTTTCAAATGGCGGGAAAATAACTGGAATTGCCAGAGGCAACATCTTGATTGGTTTCTGCGCTTTTGTTTCCCCTGATTCAAAATCCATTCTAATAAATCACATTTGGAGCAACACAAGATCTCAAGAGGCAAGAGATTTCAAAACTATTTTTGGAGCAACTCCTGCGGAATATCTCCTCTCAAATTTTATGACACACGGAATTTCAAGATTCCATTACACGGGATTTACTCCAAGTGGCAGGCAAATGATAAGGAGATTAGTGAGAAACGGGATTCTTGCAAAAAAATCCCTTGGTTATGCGCCTACACCCCTCGCCCTAAAAAAAGGGCAAGCATTAAGAAAACTGAGAGTCCTGCATTAGCC
>JAFGEM010000112.1 GCA_016931555.1 Candidatus Iainarchaeum sp.
TAAAACCACTGGCTTTAGACAAAGGGGAATGCAAACAAAGAGTTTATGAGATAGTAGGCGAATAGTGTTGGGGAAAAAACTGGAAAGGCATATGCTGATGCAAGGAATTTTCCCTGAATACTTGGGGCAACACTGATTTCGGAGTCAAATTTTTTTTCAAACGCGTTTTGCTCTGAGGCAACATTGAATTCGAATTGCCTTAAGCCGTACGCCTTTGGAGTCATGGAAAACTCCAACTCTGCTTTTTGCTTGGGTTCCAAGGTTAATTCAATGGGCTCAAACCAATAGCTTGGAAGCGAGGACGCAATGCGAATAGTGTGTTTTGCAATTGAGTCATTGCTTGCAACAATCTTATAGGATACCTGTTCGCCTACGCTTGCCTCTTGTTTGAGGTTTTCCATTGCAACAGTAAGAAGATTGCTTTTGACTGTTACAATTATTTTAAAGGATTCTGAAACCCTGGTTTTTTCCGAGGAAGAAAGGTTGATGTTTATTATTTGAATGCTTTCAGTGGCTTGCCTTGGTGCTGTTATGTCAATTGAAATTGTTTTGTCGGCAACAAAGTATGTTGAATCCCAATCTGTAGGGAGGCTGAGCAAAACAGTGTCCCAGTTAAAGCCTTCTCCTGAGTCTTTGCCTATTACAATTGTGAATGTTTCGCCTTTTGCAATGCCCCCTATTTCAATTTCTTGGTTTGGGGAAATTGTTGCCTCTACAGGGAGCAGAATATGTATTGCGTTAGCCGGCGCAATCAGGGCTAGAAATAACGCGGATAACAGCACTGCCTTGAACAACGAATTTTTAAACAATACAACCCCTCTAGTATAATTACTGCGGGAAAAATTAAAAGGACTATTGTTATGCGTGTTGGAGTGCTTGCAGACATACATTCAAATACCACTGCCCTGACTAAAATTAAAAAGAGGCTTATACATAATTTGGATTTGGTTTTACTGCTCGGAGACAACACACACTACGGTGGCACACAAGACATGGAAAAAATACTGGAAATAATTGATTTTCCGAATATTCTGGCATTGCCAGGAAATCTTGACTCAGAAGAGATTATAGAAACATTTGAGAAGAAAGGGATTTCTCTGCACGGAAGAAAAAGCAAAATAAATGGGTTTACATTTATTGGCTTTGGCGGGGGCTTGCCCCATCCAAATGCCGCGCTTGGTTTTTCAGAAGAGGAAATTTACGCTAAACTCTCAGAGCTCTGCAGAGGAGAAGAGAATATTGTGTTATGCACCCATGTGCCTCCATTTGGCACGAGCATTGACCTGGCACACGGCACTACCCACATTGGCTCGAAATCCGTGAGAAAAATAATTGAAGAATTTAAACCAATTGCCAATGTCTGCGGGCACTGCCATGAAGCCGCGGGAGAGGAAAAAATCGATAAGACAGTCTGCATTAATGCGGGACCAGTAATGAACGGATATGGATTAGTGCTTGAGCTTGGAAAAAAAGTTTCTTTTGAAAGGATGCGTGTTTGAAATGAAAAAAGATTTGTCCGCAGAAATTCGATTCGGCATGACAAAAAAAAGGCATGCTGAAACGCTTGAAAAAGCAATTCGGGAAAAAAAGGCAGACAAGGATTTTATTCCATTGTGTAATTTTGTCAAAAAAACAAAGAATTTTTTTACTTCAAGCTGCTGCTCAGGGAGAATATTGCTGCTAAAGCTTGAAAAGGGGGAAAGCAAGAAAGATGCAAGCTTCCACAAGAAATGGCACAACCCAGTAAAAGCGCGGGAAGTCTGGAATGAATTGGAAAAGAAAACCTCCGGAACACTCTGGCTTAAAATGGAGCCCCTAATTCTCCATATTGGAACAAACACTCTTGAAAATGCAAACAAATTATTGGATGCAATGAAGCAGGCAGGGGTAAAAAGAGGCGGGCTTATTGTTGCAAAGCCCGGAAAATTTTTGTTTGAATTAGAGGGAAGCCAGAGAATTGCCCTCCCCGTAAAGCAGGGAGACAAAATTTTAGTTGAAAAAACATACCTCGAATTTGTTGTGAAAAATGCAAATGAAAAAATGGGCAAAAACAGGCTTGCGTTAAAGCGCTTGGAGAAAACACTCAAAAAGGTGCTCTCTTGAGTGAAAGCAAACGCCTCTTTTTTGCAGTAAACCTTCCCTCTGAACTGCGGCAAAAAATTTTTTGCGAGTTAGTTGAAGAAATTCCAAAAAATTGTTTTGTAAGAACGCGCGAGGAGAATTTGCATATTACGCTTGTTTTTTTGGGCTATTTTCCAGAGGCAAAACTTAACGAGCTGCATGAGAAGGCAAAGGAACTTGAGAATTTTGAAAAATTTGAAGCTGAATTGAATTGCATTGGGCACTTTAAAGGAAGAATTCTCTGGCTAGGAACAGGGAAAGGAACAAACGAATTTAATTTGCTTGCACGCAGGATTTGCAATGCGATTGGAATGCAATGCAATGATTTTCACGCGCATGTTACTCTCGCAAGGAACAAGGGGGCAAGCAAAGAGGAATTTGATGCTGCTGTTGAGAAACTACGCACAAAAAAGTTTGCTGAAAAAATCACTGTGAGGGGATTTGATTTAATGGAATCAACACTCACTCCAGAAGGACCGCGTTACAAAAAAGTTTTTTCAATTGATTTTTCCGTTAAAGGTTCTCGCTAACCTGTTTGAGCACACTTTCCGGATCATAATAATACTGTTGTATTATTCTTTCCACTTCCTCGTTTGAATCAATGCCTTCTTCCTGAAGCCAATCAAGAATATGCTGCCTCACTACTATCTCTCGCTTGAGTTCGCGTTTGCTTAATCCGGCTAGTTCCGCCAGCCTTTCAAACCCGTGGCTTGGCACATCTGTTTTTTCAATAGTGTCCTTTTTTGCGTTGTACTCAAACACATTGCTCAGCAAAACCTTGTCATCCATTCTTGAAATCTCTGCAATGTGCTTTATTCTGCGCATTATTCCCTCTGACTTGTCATAGGTGCGCTGCATTACAACAACAAAGTCAAGCAGTGGCAGCATTTGGTCCGGGACACTCATTGGAGGGGACTTTAAACGAAGCAAAAGCTCTCGTGCGCTGTTGCTGTGCAGTGTCCCCAATATTCCCTCATGCCCCGTATCCATTGCAACAAACAGTGTCTGAGCTTCCTCGCCCCTTACCTCTCCGACAATTATTCTGTCGGGCCTCATTCTCAGGGAATTCCTCAAAAGCTCGTCCATTGTAACTGCTTCTGTGTCTCGAAATTTTGGCCTTGCTTCCATCTGAACCCAGTTTTGGCGCTCACCCAAATTCAGTTCAAGAGTGTCCTCAATAGAAAGTATTCTGTCGTGCTTGCGGATAAAAAAACCGAGCACATTCAAAAGCGTTGTTTTGCCGCTTCCCGCACCGCCGGTAATCAGAATGTTTCTCGGAGAAATATTCAGGCCCTCTGTCATTGTCCATAAAAAGGCTGCAACCTCGCTTGTAAGAGTGTTTTTGCATATCATGTTTATTATGGAAATCGGCATTTTGGAGAACTTGCGTATTGTAAGCGAAGGCCCTGCAGGAGTAACATAATCTGTTGTTGCGTTAACCCTGCTTCCATCAGGGAGGCGCGCGTCAAGCAAAGGCTTTTGCTCATTAAATTGCCTGTTTGCAGTTGCAGCTATTCTTTCAAGCAGATTCTGGAGAAACCCCCCCTGCCCCGCCACAATATTTGTCTCACATATGCCATATTGCTTGTGAAAAACAAAAATTTTTTTGTTCCAGCCATTAACCATTATTTCCTCTAAATCCGGGTCGCGCATTAATTCGGAAATACTGTTGAAACCAACTGTATTGTCTATAACATACTGGGCGAATTCAACTGGCTTGGAAACCCCTATTTTTTTTGCAACCCCAATCAGGTTTGCCTTTAACTCCAAAACCCGCTCAGAGTCAGGAAACTTTTGAAGCATCTGGTTATTGTCAACATACTTTACAATACTCTGCTTTACCTCGTCAGTAAGCGCCCTGTCTTTTCCTATAAACCGCTCCAAATCCCCCAGATATGCTTTCCTGAGAATAAACTTTGAAAGGGTTTCTGCAATGTCTGCCTCTGAGCCCGACAATTTTTTGCCAGAAACATTGTAAGTGTTAAAGGGAAATCCCTCAAAAATAGTTGTGTTCCCGTATGAATCGAGCCTTCTGCCCTCTTTTTTGGTTTTCTTTTGCAATTTAACCCCAGTATAATAACGCAATACCCCTATAATTAGTTTTCGCGGAACAAAAAAACTATATTAACAAGTTTTCCCATATTCTTTCTGGTTTTTGCAATGAAAATACTGAAAGATGTTCTTGAGAGAGTTACTCCAAGCAGTTCAGAGAGAAAGGCAGAGGCAGCCCTCGCAAGAAAAATAATGAGGCAAATAAATGAAACAGAGGGCAAGCACGTTGAAGTAGTATGGGCAGGGAGCAGTGCTCGAGATACTCATTTGAAAGGCGCGCGTGACCTGGATATTTTTATTCGCTTTCCGCAGAAACTCTCCCGCAAAGAATTTGAGAAAGAAGGCTTGAGAATTGCCAGAAAAGTTTTTAGGGGGCACGAGTATGAGGAAGCATATTCAGAACACCCTTATTTGAGAGGGAACATTAATGGTTTTGACGTTGAGATTGTGCCAAGCTACAGGATTTGGGATTCCTCAAAAAAGCTTAGCAGTGTTGATAGGAGTGTTTTCCATAACCGCTACTTGAAAAAAAGGATTGAAGATAAGCATAAACCGCAGATAAGATTGCTGCGGCAGTTTTTGAAGGGCATTGGAGCGTACGGTGCAGAGCTGAAGACAGAATCTGTTCCCGGCTATGTTGTTGAATTATTGATTCTAAAGCATGGGGCTTTTGCAAAAGCAATTAAAGCAATTGCAAACTGGAAGCAGGGGCACGTGATTGACATTGAAAAGCAGTTGCCAGCGAAAAAAGCGCGGGAAAAATTTGATTCCCCCCTAATAATAATTGACCCTGTGGACAAGAACAGGAATGTTGCTGCTGCGCTTTCTGAAAGGCAGTTCAACAGAATTGTGTTTGCTGCAAACGCTTTCCTAAAAAAACCTTCTTTGAAATTCTTTTTTCCCAAAAAAATTGAATCCTATTCAATCGAAAAAGTCAGGCAAATTTTGGAGAAAAAGGAATTGATTGGAATTGAAATTGCTTATCCCGAGGGGGCACTGAGCGATATTGTATGGGGGCAGATAAAGCGTTTCAGGCAGAAGATTGAAAGGCAGTTGAATTTGCATGATTTTAAGGTTAACCAGGCTGCAGAGTGGACTGACGAGAAAAAGAGCATTATTTTTGTTTTCGAGTTAAAAACATTGCAGCTTCAGAGGGCAAAAAAAATAAGCGGGCCTCCTGTTTCCTTGAAAGAGCACAGTGCAAAGTTTTTGAAAAAGCACAAACGCGTTTTGTCCGGGCCGCGCATTGAAAAAGGCAAATGGGTTGCTGAGGTTGAAAGGGAATTCGTTTCTGCGGAAAAATTTTTGAGAAAATACATTCGGAAAATTGCGAGCGACGAGAGGGAGAACATTAGAAACGCAATTCAAAAACACAGCGTAATATTGCATGAGAAAAACATGCTGAAGCTTTACAAAAAAAACAGGGAGTTTGCAGAATTTTTCACAAAATATTTGAAGGGAAAGGAAAGTTTCCTCTGATTACTGGTCGAGTATGACAAATACAAATTTTTTTCTTGCCGGATTATAA
>JAFGEM010000007.1 GCA_016931555.1 Candidatus Iainarchaeum sp.
CACTCGAAGGGGGAACAACAATAAAAAACGAGGCCTTGAAGACAAAATGCAAATGGTCCCCTTTCAATGGATGGACGCTCAAGGGAAAAATTGAAAGGGTTTTTATTTCAGGCAGAGAGGTGCACTAATGCCGGGCAGAAGAAATGTGCACAGGGGGGAAAGCGACAGAAAAAAACTGCGCCAAGCAGCACAGCACGAGAAAAGAAACAAGGAGTATAAGAAGCTGAGGGAAAAAAAAGTGGAAAGAATAAGAAAAGCAGTGGAAGACAGGGCGAGAACAAGGCAAGTCAAGATTAGGAGAATTGGCTCTGGATGGTTTCCAACATTAATTCAGGAATGGTTTGACAAGATGGCGCTTGGGAAAAGCGTGGAAACAGAAAGCTATCTTTTTGAGGTAGACAAGTCAGCTTCAACTAGAACAAGAGTCTATTTTGAAGCAATACTCGACCCATACCACAGATTTGGAAAACACAAGAGCCGAGGCAAATTTATTTTGGATTTGGAAAAATTTACTTTGGAAAAACCAAAAAAGGGCAAAAGGTGATTTTAATGAGTTCAAAACAAGAGGTTTGCAACGAACTGTTTGGTATCGGTGCAATAAAATTTGGGGAATTTACACTCAAATCAGGGCTGAAGAGCCCGATTTACATTGACCTGCGCGTACTTGTCAGCTATCCCAAAGTTTTGAAGCTTGTTGCAACAGAACTGGCAAAAATTTCATCCGAACTGGAATTTGAAAAAATTGCAGGCATTCCTTATGCTGCAATTGCAATTGCAACAGCGCTTTCGCTTGAAACAAATGCGCCAATGATTTACCCGAGAAAAGAAACAAAAGATTATGGCACAAAAAAAGCAATCGAAGGCGTTTTCAAGGAGGGGGAAAAAATTCTTGTTGTTGATGATTTGATTACTACTGGCGGAAGCAAGTTCGAGGCAATTGCCCCTCTCGAAGCCGCGGGCTTGAAGGTAAAAGACATTGTTGTGCTAATTGATAGGGAGCAGGGCGGAGCAAAAGAACTGGCAGAAAAAGGTTATACACTGCACGCTGTTTTGAAAATCAGCGAAGTTCTGGAAATTCTCAAAAATTCTGAAAAAATTTCCAAGGAACAATTCAGGGATTTGCAGAATTATTTTTCAAACACTGCAAAGTAAAACTTTGCAGTGCCTCGCAAAACCAAGGGTTTTGCAGGGTCCAGAAGAATGGAGCAAAAAAAAGAGGTGTTTGAATGGCAATAATAAAAATTCCGCGGAGCGTTATTCCAGCATGCGATGTTGCAAGCATTGAAAGGTTTGAAGAGATTGTAAAGGCGACAGGGGATATAGAAAAAATCGGGGCTTATAAAATTGGCTTTGAATTAGGATTAAAATTCGGGCTCCCGAAAATAGTTGAGACTGCAAGGCAGCACACAGAAAAGCCAATTATATACGACCACCAAAAAGCAGGCACAGACATTCCAGACACTGCAGCGGGCTTTGCCGAAACATGCAAAGATTCCGGAGTCGATGCAGTAATACTGTTTCCACAGTCAGGGCCTGAAACAGAAAAAGCATGGATAAAAACAATGCAAGCCCATAACCTTGGTGTTATTGTGGGGGGAGAAATGACACACAAATCATATCTTGAAAGCGACAACGGCTTTATTTTAAATGCAGCGCCAAAAAGAATGTATGAAATCGCAGCAGGCCTTGGAGTAACAGACTTTGTTGTTCCCGGCAATAAACCGGAAAAAATTGAGTTCTATAAGCTCCTGCTCAAAAACCTTGGACTAGACCCAACATTTTATTCTCCGGGATTAGTTGCACAGGGCGGAAAAATCTCAGAATCAGCAAAAGCAGCGGGCAACAACTGGCACGCAATAGTAGGGCGAGGCATTTACAAGGCAGAAGACATAAAACAAGCAGCACTAGAGCTTGTAAAAGAGTTTTAGGCAGCACAAAAAGCTTTTTATATAAGAAAACAGTTATATTTTCCTAGATGAAAAAAACATTAATCGCTGGAATTATTCTAATTTTTTCCCTATTTTTGGCAAGCAGTGCTTATGCAGGCGGAGCAGCAATATGCAGGCACGCAACAGAATTTGACCCAAACGACCTAAACGCGCCAATGAACATTATTTGCTACGGAGACCAGTACAGCACAAGCGGCCCAGTTGGAGTAGCATCAGCATGCACACTCACTCCAAATCCGCTTGATTTGGATTTTGGCGCAACAGACACAATAACAGTAGAATGCACAGATGCAGGCGGAGCCCCAATAGCCTGTCCGCAAATGACATGGACACTAAAAGACAGCACTCCAACAGATATTGGAGATTGCACAACGGGAGCGGGAGATGCTTTTGTTTCATGTTCCGCAGGAACAGGCAACACAGAAATTAATGTCAGCGGGCTTGCGGAAACAACAAATTACACAATGGAAGCAAGCGAAACAGCAGGCGCGGCATTCAGCTGCACCTCTTCAATAAATGTTGCCGCTGCCCCAATAGGCTGGAGCTGCACAATTGTTCCAAACAGCTTTTCAATTCCAGAGGGCGCAAGCCAAACACTTACAACAATCTGCTATGACACTGGAGTGGAACAGCCATGCCCTAATGCAGGAAGCACTAGCTGGCAAGTGAATAACTCAGGAGGCAATCCAGTTGCCCCTGCAGGAGACGGCTTCATATCATATTCTGCAAATAATGTTACAATGGTAATGAATGCCTTGGCCCAGACAGGCAATCCTTACACTATTACATCAACAACAAATGATGATGCTGGAAATCCAATGACCTGCGGAGCAGGCGCAACACTCACAGGAATAATGCCGCCTGCAGGCGCGGGAGATGTCTGGCGCATTGAAAACATTTCATGGCCTGCTGGAACAGAAATCGGAGACCTTGGAGTAAATTTTACTGTAACAGTAAGAAACCTCACTGCAAATGATTTGACGCCGCAGTCAATTGACTTTGAAATAACTAATGCTGAAGATGGAACAAATGTTGACCCGCTAGTTTTTCCAATGACACAAACAGGGAATGTTCCGGCAAACGATGCAATAGATTTTGTTTTCTCAGTTGATTTGGCAGAACCACCCTATCAGGAAAAAAATTATACTCTACGCGCGGAAGTTGTTCCAACGCCAGCGCAAAATGAAACAAACACTGCAAACAATGCAATGACAAAAATGCTCACGCTTTCAACAGTAAGAACTGCCTCAGTTCCAGAGTTGCCTGTTTATCTTGTGCCCTTAATACTGCTCGCAGTACTGTTTGCCATAAGAAGAAAGCAGTGAATTATTTGCCTGCCAAAAAAAGATTTAAATGCCCGAGCTCTGGCAGCATAAAAACCATTTCACCAATTATCTCGCTCTCGCCAACAAGCCACCTGTCAACATAGCCGTTTGCATCTCCCTTTGTAACAAAAGCACTGCCCCGAACCTCTATTATCCTGTGGACAATTACATTGCCGTTCTTCAAAAAAATTATTACATCGCCGACGCCATAATCATTGGTTTTTGCAAGCAAAAGCAAATCACCCCTTTCCAGTGCAGGGCGCATGCTGTTGCTCTCAATAGTAGCCAAGAACTTTGGAGTGCCGGCTAAAAGAATAAGCGCAAAATAAAAGAGAAAGAAAATAACGAATAAAACCAAAACCCTTCTGGCAATGCTCGGCATAAAATCATTTATTTCACATAATTATAAAAACTAGATTGCTGTTTGTTATTGTAGGGAAAAAAATGGACAGCTACAAGCACAAAATGGTTGCAAAATTGTTTGACATTGAAGCAGGCAAGCTAATTTCCATTATACATGAAAAAGACGCCAAAGAACTCGGAGTTTTTCCCCTAGACAGAATAGAAATCTCCAACAAGCTGAACAGAAAGAGCATAACAACTGTTGTCGACACTACAACAACAATGCTAAAAGAAAACGAAATAGGGTTATTTGAGGACGTTAAAAATGCGCTGGGCGCAAAAAGGGGGCAGGCACTTGAAGTAAAAGCCTCTTACCAGCCTGCAAGCGTTGCATTCATAAAGAAAAAAATACACGGGGAATCACTGTGTGAAAAGGAGATAAAACAGATTGTGTTTGATATTGCCCAAAACAAGCTGTCGGAGATAGAGGCAAGCGCATTCATGACTGCAGTTTTCATACGCGGCTATTCTCTTGAAGAGACAGTGGCAATGACAC
The DNA here is from genome assembly GCA_016931555.1 of Candidatus Iainarchaeum sp. Classification (GTDB taxonomy): domain Archaea; phylum Iainarchaeota; class Iainarchaeia; order Iainarchaeales; genus JAFGEM01. The sequence goes on from JAFGEM010000007.1 coordinate 4,173, forward strand.
GCGCGCTGTACGAGCACGGGAGAATATTAAAGCTCAACAGGGGCCCTGTTTTGGACAAGCACAGCATAGGCGGAGTCAATGGAAGGACAACAATGATTATTGTGCCCATAATAGCTGCCGCGGGATATGTTATACCAAAAACAAGCAGCAGGAGCATTACCTCTGCAGCAGGAACAGCAGACGCAATGGAAGTGCTCGCAAATGTCGGCCTTTCAATAGAAAAGATAAAAAAAATAACAGAAAAACACGGCGGAGTAATAGCATGGGGCGGAGCAGTTGATTTGGCTCCGGCCGATGATAAAATAATCAAAATAGAACACCCGCTATCACTGGATCCTGAGGGGCAGGTAATAGCAAGCGTGCTTGCAAAAAAGGCAAGCGTTAGCTCGGAATACCTTGTAATTGATCTTCCTGTGGGGCCAAACGCAAAGGTTCACACAGTAAAAAAGGCAGAGGAAATGGGAAAACGATTTGTTGAAATTGGAAAAAGAATGGGGATAAAAGTCGAGGCAGTACTAACTGACGGAGACTATCCCTGTGGACGCGCGTTCGGGCCTGCGCTTGAGGCAAAGCTTGTTCTCGAAATACTCGAAGGCAAAGTATTTGATGACCTTGCACAAAAAAGCTGTGAACTCGCGGGCGTACTCTTAGAGTTGGCAGGCAAGGCCAAAAAAAAGCAGGGGGCAAAAAAGGCAAGGCAGATCCTTGAAAGCGGCCAGGCCCTAAAGAAAATGCAGCAGATAATAAAGGCTCAGGGGGCAAAAATACTGCACAGCAAAGACATTCCAAGGGCAAAGTTTGTGAAAAAAGTATACGCAAAAACTAATGGCGAGATTGGAACAATAAACGTGCGCAGCCTGATTTTTATTGCAAGAACTGCAGGAGCACCCGCAGCCAAGCTTGC
>JAFGEM010000008.1 GCA_016931555.1 Candidatus Iainarchaeum sp.
AAGGCAGTTGGAACAAGCATTATCTCCCAAGCACTGGACAACTACACCTGCAGTGGTAGCTTTCCAACTTTGACCCAAGATGTAAACTGCACTTACTCGTGGGATACGAGTGAAATGACAGACGGAAACTATTTTGTTATTGCGCAGGCTACTGATGCAAACGGAACAGGCATTGACTCGCTTGATAATAACATTCTTTTGGACAACACTGCGAGCGTAACGCTTACAGTAACGAGTGCGCAAACAACTGGAAACACTGCGCGTATAACTTTTTCTGCAACATCTGGAGGCTCGGGAATCAAAAATTATTGGGTTTCTGTTGATGAGGGAACAACATGGTCGAATAATGGTTTGAGTGCAGACTACAATTATACTGTGCCGGGCAATGAAACACTACCATATACAAAAGGCATTTGGATAAAAGCAACAAACAACGCAGATCAAAATTCAAGCGTACAAATAGTAGTCCTCAAATTTGAATCAGGAACTGGGGATCACCCATACTGCGGAAACAACAAATGTGACGGGGAGGAAACGCCAAACACATGCCCACAAGACTGTGCACCAATATGCGGAGACGGCTCCTGCACAGGAAACGAAACAATACAAACCTGCCCGCAGGATTGTTCAATGGGATGCGGCGATGGTTATTGCGCCGTGAATGAGAATTGTGACAACTGCGAAGAAGACTGCGGAACCTGCTACCTCCCACCAGACATTCCAGGAACAATAATAAGCGAGGAAATAATTGATGCAACACCAACAGAATCGGATATTCGCAATATGCTCTCAGAAAACAATCTTGAACAGTTAATGGGAAAAGCGCTGGACATTAGGGAAAATTATGATATTGAAAGAAAATTTGTTGTAAGCGAAGCTCCAAGTGGAGAGCGTAGTACAACAATTGTGATAACAATAAACAACAAAAAAAATCTGGCTTTGACAGGAATCACGCTTTTGGAGATTATTCCAAAAAACGTTGCACAAAAAGCTTCAGAAATAGAAACTAAAAACGAAAAAGTTGTACTCAGAGAAGACCCGATAATAGAATTCATTGCGCTTGGAAAGCTTGGCAATAAAATCGCGTTTTCATACACAGTAAACAAAGAGATTTTGAATGCAACCGATTTCTCAGATCCTATTGTCCTAAACCAGACACTCCAAACAAACATTACATGCACACAAGGCTGTGACGATGGAAACCCATGCACAACAGACAAATGCATAAACGAGGCGTGTGTATCCTTTTTAGTTACTGACGGAACCCCCTGTGGTTATGCGCAAAAATGCTCAAAAGGAATATGCATTGCATATCCAACACAGCCATACCAATCAAAGCCGCTTATACTTGGGCAAGCAAAGGAAGTTATTTTTACAGCATTGGCGGCAATAATTGTTGTAGCTGTAATAGGGCAATATTATACCTTAAGAAAAAAAAGAAAAAAATAGGCAAACCGAATTAATCTAACTTTAAATAAAAAGAAAAAAGCCCCTAAACAGGAATAAACGACTTATTTTAAGGAACGGCTTTTAAAAATAGGCAATGGAAAAAAACAATACTAATTAATTATCATAATTCCCTAATTTTTACATGGAAAAATTTGTTTTTCTGGAGCATACTGCCGATGCAAAATTTCAGGCGTTTGGAGAGGCAATTGAAGAGTGCTTTGAAAATTCTGCCCTTGCCTTGAATTCAATTGAAGCGGATTTGGAAAGCGTAAAGCCAATGCACAAAAAAGAAATTCACGCGCAGGGAGAAACGCAGGAAGAATTATTGCACAGGTTTTTGGAGGAAATGCATTTTGCAATGGAAACAGAACAAATGCTGTTCTCAAAATTTGAAGTCAAAATTAACGGCAACAGTGTTTCCGCGGAAGCGTGGGGCGAACCAATTGACACTGCAAAGCACGAAATAAAAAGCCATGTAAAAGCAATTACTTGGAACAGCTTTTTCCTTAAAAAAGAAAAGAAAAAATGGGTTGCACAGGTTGTTTGTGATACTTAGAGCTGTAATGCCCCCTAATGTAAAATTTATTATTAATTTGTTAGCCAATTAGTATAGTGAGTCATGTGAAAAAATCAAATTTTAAGCAGATAAAAAAGGGCATTTGGGAGTCTCCAAAAAAAGGGAATATGAGAGTTCCCCTTAGGATTTTTGCAACTGAAAAATTGTTTGGGGAAATTGAAGAAGGCGCTGTAGAACAGCAGAAAAATGTTGCAACGCTCCCCGGAATTCAAAGCGCTTCCCTTGGAATGCCTGACATGCATTGGGGCTATGGATTTAGCATTGGAGGAGTAGCAGCTTTTGATGAAAAGGAAAACGGAATTGTAAGCCCTGGCGGAGTAGGTTTTGACATTAATTGTGGAGTCCGCCTTATTCGCACTAACTTGAAATCAAGCGAATTAAAGCCGAAAATGAAAGAATTACTTGACAAATTGTTTGAATTAGTTCCTGCGGGCGTTGGAGGAAAAGGAAAAATTAGGCTTAGCAGAGATGAATTGGGAGAGATGTTTGGAAAGGGAGCAGAATACGCTGTTGCAAGGGGCTATGGATGGAAACAGGATTTGAAATGCACTGAGGAAAACGGGAAAATGGAAAATTCTGATTCTGCAAAGGTTTCTGACAAGGCTTTTACGCGCGGAATGCCGCAGGCAGGAACTTTGGGAAGTGGAAACCATTTTGTTGAGGTTCAGAGAGTTGAGGAGATTTTTGATGAGGAAACAGCAGAAAAATTTGGGTTGTTTAAGGGGCAGGCTGTTGTAATGCTGCATTCAGGAAGTCGGGGAGCAGGGCACCAGATTGCCACTGATTATATCAGTGTAATGCTGAAAGCAATGGAGAAATATAAAATTAGTGTTCCGGATAAGCAGCTTGCCTGCGCTCCAATAAGCTCGGAAGAGGGACAGGATTATATTAAGGCAATGAATTGCGGTACAAACTATGCATTCGCGAACAGGCAGGCAATGACACACTGGATTAGGGAAGGTTTTGAACGGGTTTTGGGGAGAAAGGCAGAGGATATGGAAATGAGTGTTGTTTATGATATTTGCCACAATGTTGCAAAATTTGAGAAGCATACAGTAGATGGCAAGGAAAAAGAGGTTTTAGTGCATAGAAAAGGAGCTACAAGGGCAATGCCTGCAGGGAGAAAAGAAAACCCTGATTTATACATAACTACTGGGCATCCTGCCCTAATCCCCGGAAGCATGGGCACACCAAGCTATGTTCTCGTTGGAACAGAAACAGGTTTGAAAGAGAGTTTTGCAAGCGTTTGCCATGGAGCAGGAAGAGTAATGTCAAGGCATGCTGCAATGAAGCTGAAAAGGGGAGAGCAGGTTAAGAAGGAATTAGAGGCAAAAGGAGAGGTAATTAAGGGAGCAAGCTATGCTGGATTGGCAGAGGAAATGCCCGAAGCATACAAAGACATTGATGAAGTAATCAAATCAGTTGAATTAAGCGGAATTGGAAGAAAAATTACAAAGCATGTTCCTCTTGCTGTGATGAAGGGATAATTGTGAATAAAGATTTTGACAATTTTTTGATTGAAATCCAGAAGCGGAAAATGAAGGAATTGTAGGACAATAAAGCAGATGAAGAGTGGGAATTAGTCAAAAATTAGTCATTATTTAGGGGCGCATTTTTAGTCAGGGGTTTATAAGCTTAACTCTTTTCAGTGAAAAAGGGATAGGTTTATATATAACGCAAGATACAATTTGTATAATGAACCCTAGATTTATCTTTGCAGGGCTTGTTTTGATTTTACTCGCTGTTATACCCCAACAAGTTCTCGCATTAGAGCCAAGCTGTAATGAAATCAGCATTAATACCTATTCTGTTAGAGTTACAGCCGGAAATACTGTTAACATTGCATTTTTAGTCACGAATAACAGTGCTGAGCGCTTTTTTATTGATACTGCAAATGCCTATGACAACAGCACTAGTTTTAATGTTGAAACCGATGGTTATGACAGAGAAATTAGGGCTGGAGAAAGCGGGCAGATTAATGTTTCTGTTAAAGGAAGAAGCTATAATGAAGGAATAGAGGAATTCGGCTATATTGAATTCAGGGGCCATTTTTTGGGCGGAAATACATGCACTCTTGACGATACAACAGTGCAGAAATTCAGGGTTTTTGTTGATAAACAAGAGCCAATTGTTTCAAATCCACCTGTATTTGAGCCAAATGCAAATGATTGCAGGGATATTGATATTACAGTGCCTGAAACCCTTAATATTGAGGGCAATGGCAATTTTGATGTAACAATTGACAATAGGACAGATTTCAGAGTAAATGTGAGAATTTTTGCTGAAAATGTTAATGTGAACCCCACTCTTATTTCAATTCCAAAGAATACGAAAATTACTGAAAATATTGCTGTTACAGCTTCAGAGAATGGAAAAATAAGGTATTTTGTTGAAAGCCCATTCTGCAGCTTTGAAAAAGAGACAGTTGTGAATGCTGTTCCAGAGAGAACACTGCGTGAATTAATTGGAATTGGAGTAAATGTAATTGGAAAAACACAGGAATTTGAGGCCATAGTAAGAATGCAGAATTTGAGTGAAAACCCAGTTTACGGTGAAATTGGAGTTAATGCGCCTGCAAACTGGAGTGTTGTTGGAAACACAATTGTCGAACTGCAGGCTTTTGAAACAAAGGAATTTGCATTCAAAATTACTCCAGACAAAGCCTTGACTGAAGATGTTTCAGGGAGCATTGAATTTTTGAGCAACGGGGAAAAAATTTCAATTCCAATTGAATTCAAAAAACAGGAAACAGAAAACCCAATATTTGGAACAATGTTTGCATTGCTCGGATTTGGAGCATCTGGCCTGACAATCGGGTTAATTGCGCTTATTGTAATTCTGATAATCGGATTTTTCCTGCTTGCATTTTACAGCAGGAAACAAAAGAAACCTATTGTCCTTGTAACCAAGCCAAAAGAGGTGAGATCATGAAAAAGAGAAAAACAGCTAAAACAAGAAAAGCTAAAGTCAAGAAAGTGAAAGCTAGAAAAACAGTTGCTCGTAAAACTGTTAGAACTAGACCAGTGAAAGCTGCTTTCTATACAGCTCCTTTGAACGCTGTATCCAGCGGCTTCAACGGCTTGATCAGCTTCTTCAAGTAAAATTTTTCAAGCTAAAAAAAATACTTTCTTCTTTAAAATAGGGGGCTCTGCCCTCTAAAAATTTTTTTTATTTAAAACCACTCAGCGTAAGCGCTAAAACACAAATTTATTAATATAAAAAGACCCTATTTTTGCGTATATGAATAAGAAAGCACAATCAAGCTTGGAATACATTACAACCTACGGATGGGCACTAATACTATTCATAGCAGTAGCAGCAGTAATATTCTTCGTACTCTCACCAGACACAGGAGAAGTACGCTTTCGAAGCGATTCAACAAAATTCTTGGTGCGGGGAAGTGACAGCGACGAAGGCGGATTCAAAGTAGACATTATTAACGCCACAGGCAGACCCATTACCATTGATTCTATTACAAGCCCTGATTTTGGCGTTTCAAGCCCGCAAACAGGCACAACAATACCAAGCGGAGGAACAATAACAATAACAGGCACATTCCCTTCAGGAAACATTGGAGGAGGAAGCTTCACAATATGCTACACAGGACAAGAACCAGGCTGCGTAGAAATAACAACAGGACCCAACCCTACCCCCAAAGAGTGCCCCAACTCCATATGCGCAGAAGGAGAAAACTGCCCCGCAGACGCAAGCGCCTGCCCCGAACCAAGCGTCTGCCTTGCAGCAACATGCACAAACGGCTGCGGAACAACACCAATTGCAGAAGGCGAGGAAGACAGGGAAGGAGATAACCAATGCCATGATAACCTTGGGTGCGACACAGCGCCGTGCGCCTGCAATGGTATGGGAGCATGCGACTCCCCTGCAAGTGTTTGCGGAAATGGGGTGTGTGAAGCTGGAGAAGACAGCTCCAACTGCAATGAAGACTGCCCAATAATGCTCAGCTCCTGCGGAGACCCACCAGGCGGATGGCAGCCATACACAAACTATGCCCTTGGAAAAGATCTCACCATGGAAGTTGGAAGAGAAGAACCATGTTTTGAAATCAACCAGGACGGCGTCACGCTTAATGGTATGAGACGCCACATAAGCGGACCGTATACAGGAACTCAGCCCGCGGCAATTATAAAACTCGCAAAGCCATCCGGCAAAATCAATGATTTTCTTATTCAAAATTGTCGTATTTTTGGCGGGCAGTACGGCATTTTTGTTGATAATCCCGGAGACAACATCCAAGTTATAGGCATCCACATTGAAGGTTGCGAGAAAAGCGGCATTTACATTGATGGCGGCAGCAACCACAGAATTGGAGGCAATTCTGTTTATTTTGGCAACATTCCCATTCTAGTCAGCGGAACCAACATTAGGATTTCAAGCAATGTTGCATGTGCTACCCCCGGACACACTGACATATCCTTCAGTGGAAGCGCTTCGCCAGACAGCGGCAACAACAGATGCAGAAGGTGCATTGGCGGAAGCCCGGTTTGTGAAGAAGGCGAAACCTGTACTTATACTTGCACATACCCCTAGCAACTGCTCAGCAAAAAGCCCCAGCAATTGCCTTTAAAAACCTTTTTTCAGGGAAATTAAGTATAATTACATAATTGGTTTTTGTCCCAAAATAAAAATCCAATTAAAAAATAACCAATAAATAATTTTTGTTTTTTATTGGCAAACTGCATTCCAGGCAAACCGTTTGGGATGTAAATGCTAAAATCATCTGATTTTGGCTTAAAACACGCAACCTAGATGCAATCATCCCTGTTGATTCAAATAGGTTAAAATTTTCAAGGAACCTGAAATGACAAAAAAATCACGGCCGCACGCAGGAAGCAAAGCTTTCTATCCACGCAAGAAAGCGCGGAAGGAAACGCCCAGCTTCCGCACTTTTCCAAAAAATCTTCCCAAAGAATGCAAGCCCCTCAATTTTTTGGGCTACAAAGCAGGAATGACACATATTCTCGCAAGAGACGCGCATAACAAGGGCGTTACATTTGGGCAGGAAGTTGCAGTGCCTGCAACAGTAATTGAAGTTCCCGCATTGAAAATCTTTGGTGTCCGCGCATACAAAAAATCGGGATACGGGTCAAATCCCATTACGGATATTTTTGCCGAAAAAGTTGACAGGGAAATAGAAAGAAAAATCCATTCCTTCAAAAAAAAGGGAAAGAAAAAAAAGGAAAAACCTGCGAAGTACAAAACCTTTTCTGATTTGGAAAAGGAAAAAGAAAAAATTTCCGACATTAAATTGCTTGCACTGACACAGCCAAAGCAGGCCGGACTGCCAAAGAAAACACCGGACATTTGCGAGATTGCCTTGAGCGGAACAATTGATGAAAAAATTTCTTTTGCAAAAGACAGGCTGGGAAAAGAACTGCCTGTCAGCGATGTTTTCAAGGAACTGCAATTTGTTGACGTGCGGGCAGTTACAAAAGGAAAAGGAACACAAGGCCCTGTAAAAAGGTTCGGAGTAAAAATGCATCGCCCTAAAGCAAAAAAACGCAGGATTGTCGGAAGCATTGGGCCCTGGAACCCGTCAACAGTAATGTGGCAGGTTGCAAGGGCAGGCCAAATGGGCTATCAAAACAGGACAGAGTACAACAAAAAAATATTGAAAATCAGTTCAAGCGCAGAAGACATTGCAGAAGCAACACCCGCAAGCGGCTTCAAGCACTACGGAAACCTGAAAACAAGCTTTGTTTTGCTTACAGGCAGCATTCCGGGACCTGCAAAAAGAGCAGTAGGACTGAGGCTTGCTGTCCGCGCGCCGTCGGTTGAAAAGCACAAGCTCGAGGGAATTGATTACATTGCAACATCAAAGAAAAAGAGCAAAGTAAAGATTGAAGTTGAAGCACAGAAAGTAAAAGCCGAGGAAGAAAAGAAAGTTGAGAAAAAATCTGTTGAAGACGAAATAGCAGCAGCAGTAAAAGGAGAAAAAAAGTGAGCGGGGCTTAAACAGAGGGAAAAAAAGGAGAATGAGATTTGGCAAAAAAAATTAGAAAAAAATTGGATTTAAAGTGATTTTATGAAGGCAAGTGTTTTTTCTTTGGAGGGCAAAAAATTGCATGAAATTGAATTGCCCAAAGTGTTTGAAACAGCTTATCACCCGGAGTTGATTAAGAGAGCTGTTTTAAGCATTCAAAGCGCAAAAAAACAGCCCAAAGGAAACTTTAAGAAAGCGGGAAGGCAGAATACTGCACAATACAGGGGCTGGAGAGGCCTGCCTACACACGAAAGAACAATTAATGTTGACAGGGCAAGGCTGCCAAGATTGAAAAACAGGCGAGGATTGCTTTATGGAAGAGTTGCAAGAGTCCCGCAGTCTGTCGGCGGAGTGAGAGCACACCCGCCCAAGCCCGAGAAAAATATTTTTGAGGAAATTAACAAAAAGGAAAAAAAGCAGGCTTTGAAGTCTGCAATTGCAGCAAGCGCAGACAGGAAAATGGTTGAAGAAAGGCACAAGCTTGACAAGGGCATTCAGGTTCCTGTTATTGTTGAAGATGGCTTTGAGGAATTAAAAAAGGCAAAGGAAGTCAAAAAAGTTCTGGAATCCCTTAAAGTCTGGCAGGATGTTGAAAATGCAAAGGCAAAACGCAGGCGAAAAACAGGAAAGGCAAAACGCAGGGGAAGAAAATACAAGCAAAAGAAAAGCGCTTTGATTGTTACAAAAAAGAATGCAAGCGTTTACAAGGCAGCGAGAAACATTGCGGGAATAGATGTTTGCGAAGTTCGGAATTTGAATTCAGAATTGTTTGCGCCGGGATGCAGCGCAGGCAGGCTCACAGTATGGACGGAGTCTGCAATAAAAGCTCTGGAGGCAATGGCATGAGCAAATTATCTCCAAGCGAAGTAATTTACTTTCCATTAATCACTGAAAAGGCAGTTAACATGATTGAAGCAGAAAACAAAATCTGTTTTATAGTAAACAAAAAAGCGCAGAAAACAGACGTGAAAAATGCAGTTGAAACGCTCTACAGCGTAAAAGTCGATTCAGTAAAAACAGTTAACGACATGAAGGGAAGAAAAAAGGCAATTGTTAGAATAAACAAGAAATTCAAGGCAGATGAATTGGCAACAAAACTGGGTGTATTGTAAATGGGCCGGCGTTTGATTCAACAGAGGAGGGGCAAGGCAAGCTCATTGTTCCTAGCCAGAAAAGACGGCACAACAGCAGGCTACGGAGAATTGTCCAAGACACAGTTGGAATCTGTTGAAAAAGCCCAGGTAAAAAAGATTTTTAAGGACAGGGGAAGAATGAATGTTCTTGCAGAGGTCCTAATGGAAAACAATGGAAGGCAAAATTTTATTGCTGCAGAAGGACTCGTTACAGGGCAGGAAATAGAAATGGGAAAAAACGCAAAAATCAGCGTTGGAAATGTTATGCCCCTTGAAAATATTCCAGAGGGCTGCCCTGTGTTCAACATTGAAAAATCACCAGGAGACGGGGGGGTTCTTGTAAGAGGCTCTGGATTGTATGCGCTGGTTGTTTCAAAGGAAAAAGATTATGCTTTTGTAAAAATGCCAAGCGGGCAAATGAAACAGGTTAACCTGCAAAGCAGGGCAACTATCGGGTGTTCTGCAGGCGGGGGCAGGCCAGACAAGCCCATGGTAAAGGCAGGAACTGCATGGCACAAGGCAAAGGCAAGGCGCAAATGGTTTCCAACAAGCAGAGGAGTAAAAATGAATGTTTTAGACCATCCTTTCGGAGGCTCAGCGCACCATGCAGGCAAATCAAAATCAACATCAAGGAACGCGCCGCCGGGAAGAAAAGTCGGAGCAATCGGTTCCAAGAGAACTGGAAGGAGAAAAAGGTGAAGCTAAATGGCAAGAAAAGAATTTACCTACAGAGGCAAAACACTTGCTGAGTTGCGTGAGATGTCAATACAGGATTTTGCAAAATTGGCTGATTCACGGGCAAGGCGCAGCCTGCTCAGAGGATTCGATAAGAAGCTTGAAAAAAAAATTGAAAAGGCAATCGAAGCAAAATCAAAGGGAAAAGAGCCAAAACCAATAAGAACACATTTAAGGGATGCTCTTGTAATACCAAAAATGGTTGGATTGAAATTTGCGATTTACAAGGGAAACAGTTTCGAATCAGTTGAAATTGACCCAAAAATGCTTGGGCATTACCTTGGGGAATACGCGCTTACAAGAAAAAGGCTTTTGCACGGCAAAGCGGGAATTGGAGCAACAAGGTCTTCAACAGCAATAAGCTCAAGAGGGTAGATGAAATGGCAAAAAAAGAGTACCAAAAAGAGTTGCAGGGCAAAAACATTGCAAAGGCTTTTGCAACAAACCAGAGGATTTCATTAAAGTACTCTACGGAATTATGCCGCGAAGTAAAAGGCCAAAGGATAGACAAAGCCGAAAAATACCTGCAGAGGATTATTGAAAAAAAAGATTTTTTGCCGTTGAGAAAATACAACAAAAAAGTCCCGCATAGGCGAGGAGAAGGCAAAAGCAATGTCAAATCAGGGAGATACCCCAAAAACGTTTGCAAGGCATTCATAAGCCTGCTGAACAGCGTAAAGGCAAATGCTGACTTCAAAGGACTGGATACAGACAACCTCCTGATAATTAACGCTTTTGCATCCCAGGGATTCAGCAGGACAGGGCACCAGCCCAAAGGCCGCATTGGAGGCAAGCGCTGGAAAAAAAAGTCAACACACCTTGAAATAGTAGCGAGGGAGACAACAGCATGATTGAAAGATTCTTTATAGAGCAAAGCTTTAGAAAAATCGAGCTGGAACGGTTTTTCAAGAAACAGCTGGAAATGGCTGGATTCACACACTTGGACATTGTAAAAACCCCCTTAGTAACAAGAATAGTTCTTTATGTTACACGACCTGGGCTTGCAATTGGAAAAGGCGGCCAAACAATAAACCAGTTGACTGAGCAAATCGGGAAAAGATTCAAAATTGAGAACCCGCAAATAGAGATTCAGGAAATCAAGCGCCCGGATTTGGATGCGCGCGCGAATGTAGATAAAATGGTTACGCTCCTCGAACGCGGTTACAGCTGGAGAAGCGTTGCATTCAGGACAATGACAAACATCATGAACGGCGGGGCACAGGGAGCAGAACTTGTTTTGGCAGGAAAGCTCGCGGGAAAAGGCGGGCGAAAAAGAAAACAAAGGGTTGCACAGGGCTACATGAAAAAAGTTGGAAACCAGGTTAGCTTTGTTGATTACGCAAAAGCAACTGCATACCCAAAATCAGGCGCAATCGGAATAAAACTCAGGATAATTCCCCCAGAAGTAGTTTTCCCGGACAAGATTGACATTAAACAGGCTATTGAGAAAGAAAAGCCTGCTCAGGAAACGGCTGTAGAGGAAACGGCAGTTGAAAAAACCGAGAAAAAGGAAGTAGCAGAGGAAAAGCACGAAAAAAAGGAAGAAAAAAAGCCTATTTCAAAAACAGCAAAGAAGAAAAAAAAGGCTCAAAAAAAGGATGCAAAAAAATCAAAAAAGAAGGCAAAGAAATGAAGGCAAAAGAAGTGAGGCAGTTGGGGCTTGCAGCAGTCCAGGAAAAATTGTTCCATTTCAAAGAGGAATTGTCCAAAGAGCGCGCTGTTCTCGCATCTGGAACACGGCCTGAAAACCCGGGCAAAATCCGCGCGTTAAGAAGGGACATTGCAAGAGCGATTACAATAATCAATGAAAAAAAGAAAGCCGGAGAAACAATTGAAAAGCCAAAAGAAAAGAAAGAGGCAAAAAAAACAGAGCCGGAAAAAAAAGAAGCAGTTGCAAAAAAAGAAAAGCCCAAGAAAATGGCAAAAGTAAAGAAGAAAATTAAGGGGAAGAAAAAATAGGGGGGAGCAGTAAGCAATGGAAGAAATATGCAACAAGTGTGGCCTACCAAAAAACCTGTGCGTTTGCCAGGACATTGCAAAGGAAAGCCAGAAAATAAAAATTCGCTGGGATGCAAGGCGGTTTGGAAAGGTCGTGACCAGCATTAGAGGGCTGGAAAAAGACGTTGACTTGGAAGCACTGACAAAGGAGCTCAAAAGGAATCTCGCGTGCGGCGGAACAATAAAAGGGAATGAAATAATTTTGCAGGGAAAACACGTGAAAAAAGTAAAGGAGATATTGATGAAACAGGGCTTTAAGGAGGAATTGATTGATGCTCAAGACAGATGATTACTGCATCTCAAAAGAGAACATTGCCGCGCACGAACTCATTGGCTTGGGTGTTAACATAAAAGAAAGCACGGATAACAGCAGGATTGGAATTCACGGAAAAGTAATTGATGAGACAAAAAATTTGTTGTTAATAGAAACAAGAAGGGGCTTAAAAAAAATTCCGAAAAAAGAATGTGTTTTTGAGTTTGAGCTTGGAAAAGAAAAAACCCCGGTGGACGGAAAAAAAATTGTGGAAAAACCGGAAAACAGGATAAAGAATTTCTGGAGGAAGAGAAATGCAATGTAACGATCCCAAGTGCCCAAAGCACGGAAGCCTTAAAGTCCGTGGAAATGTTTTCACGGGAGTGGTAAAGAGCGCAAAGCCCGCAAAAACAGTTATTGTTGAAAGAATACTTACAAAGTATGTCCCCAAGTATGAGAGATACAAAAAAACCCGCTCAAAGATTGCGGCCCACAATCCAGAATGCATGGCGGCAAAAGAAGGCGACACAATAGAAATTGGGGAGACAAGAAAACTGAGCAAAACAAAAAGTTTTGTAGTAATTAAAATCAAAAAGCGGGCAGTGGAAGAGGAGAAAGTAGCTGAAAAAATTAAAAAGGATGAAGAGGAAAAAGTAAAGAAAAAACAGGGTGCCAAAAATGCGGGCGATTAGCGCAACAGTGTCAAAGGGATTAACCCAAAAGTCCAGATGCATATGCACAGACAACAGTGGCGCAAAAGAAGTGGAGATAATCGGAGTTATCGGGCACAAGGGAAGAAAAAGAATGAATCCAAAGGCAGGAATTGCAGACATGGTTAATGTAGTAGTTAAAAAGGGAAAACCGGAGATCAGAAAAAAAGTAGAGCGCGCAGTAATAGTCAGGGTAAAAATGCCCTACAGAAGAGCAAACGGCATGAGAATTTCATTTGAAGACAACGCAGTTGTGCTTGTGGATGAAAAGGGCGTTCCAAAAGCATCGGAAATCAAGGGAGTCGTTGCAAAAGAAACAGGGGAAAGATGGCCAAAAGTTGCAGGGCTTGCAAGCGCAGTAATATGAAAGTGATTTTTATGAATATTGAATCAAGCAAACCAAAAAAGCAGAGGAAGTTTTTCCTTGAAAAAGCATTGCATTTAAAACAAAAGTCAGTATCCGGGCATTTGAGCAAAGAACTGCGGAAAAAAACAGGCAGGAGAAGCATTTCAATGCGCAAGGGAGACACTGTAAGGATAATGACTGGAAAATCAAAGGGCAAGGAAGCAAAAATAACAGGCGTTGATTATGCAAAAACAAGGATTTTCATTGAAAAAATGACACGCAAAAAATCCGACGGCACTGAAATTCCCGTCGGAATCAATGCGTCGAATGTTCTTGTAGTTGATTTGGATTCGAGCGATTCAAAGAGATTTAAAAAAACAGCAAAAAAGGCAAAGGAGGCATGAGATGGCAAGGCACGGAGCAAAAAAATCCCAAAAAAGGATTAGCGCAAGCAAGGCAGTGAACCTACTGAGGAAAGAAGAAAAGTGGACAATTAAGACAGTTCCCGGAGCGCATTCCGGAAGCCAGAGTGTGCCTCTTGGGGTTGCCGTAAGAGACCTCTTGAAATTAGCGAGAAACAAGCACGAGGTAAAAACAATACTGAACAAGAGAATTGTTTCGGTTGACGGAGTAATAAAAACAGATTATAAATTTCCAATTGGATTGTTTGACGTTGTCGGCTTTACAGAACTCAAAAAATATTACCGTGCACTGCTCGACAAAAAAGGAAGGATTTTTATGAAAGAAATCACGGCAAAGGATGCGGGCGCAAAACTTGTCAAGGTAACAGGCAAAAGGACTGTTTCCGGAAAGAAAATACAGCTGAGCACTAATGACGGGAGAAACTTTTTAGTTGAACCCAAAGAAAAAATAAGCATTGGGGACACTTTGAAGATTGGTTTGCCCGAGCAAAAGATTGTTGAAACCCTGAAGCTAGAAAAAGGGAACATTGGATTTATCTTTATGGGAAAGAGAATGGGGGAAACAGCAACAATAGATGCTATTGCCCCAGGAACAATGCGAAGGGGAAAACTATTGGATCTGAAGCCTAGCGAGGGAAACGTTTTCAGAACCCTTGCCGGCAACCTGTTTGTTGTAGGCAAGAAAAAGCCAGAGGTTGAAGTAAAATGACAGACGAAAACAGCATGCGCAGAATATTTGTTGAAAAAGTGACTCTCAACATGGGCACTGGAAATGCTCCGGAAGAATTGAAGAAAGCGCAGCAGATACTTGAAAGAATCTCGGGAATGAAGGTTAAGCAGACAAAGTGCAAGGTAAAACAGCCAAAGTGGGACATTCGCCCGGGATTGGCAATTGGGTTAAAGGCAACACTGAGAGGCTTGGCTGCAACAGAATTCCTGAAAAAGGCTTTTGCCGCAAAAGACAATCAACTGCAGAAAAAGAATTTTGACAACAGAGGATGCTTTGGCTTTGGCATAAAAGAATACATTGATTTGCCGGGAACAAAATACGATCCAAAACTGGGAATACGCGGTTTGGATGTTCTGGTTACACTCAAGAGGCCGGGTTTTAGGGTTAAAACAAGAAAAATAAAAAAAACAAGCGTTGGAAAAAAGCATTTGATTACAAAAGAAGAGGCAATTGATTTTATCACTAACAATTTTGGAGTGGCTGTGGCATGAAGAAAGAAGTTCCCAAATTAAAAAAAGAAAAGCAAAAAAGAAAGTGCAGGTCCTGCGGGGGAAACGCAGGCCTGATTAGAAAATACAATTTATACGTCTGCAGAAGATGCTTTAAGGAATTAGCAGGAAGAATGGGATTCAAAAAATATGATTAAAAAAAAA